>JBOGZI010000020.1:0-11394 GCA_050697275.1 Solirubrobacterales bacterium
TTCACGCGGTAGCCCTCGCCGAAGCGCAGCCGGCGGAGGCCGTCCCGGGTCTCCATCTCCAGCGTCACCTCTTCGTCGCCGGGGAAGTGCTCGAACACAGCCTTCAGCTCGTCGACGAGGGAGGCGCCGAAGGCCGAGGCGTCGATCCGCAGCACGATCGGCTCGGGGGCGCGCGCCGCCCGGGCCCGGGCCACCTCGTCCTCGGATGGCTCGAACGGCTGGATCTCCTGGACCATCAGCTTGGTCTCGCCGCGTTCTTTGTGGTCGAGCCGGCCCCGCACCACCAGGACCTTGTCCACGGCGACGGCCTCGCCGCTGTCGGCGTAGGCCTGGCCGAGGACGAGCATCTCGAGTTGGCCCTCAACGTCGTCGAGGGTCGCGAACATCATCGGGTCGCCGCGCTTGGTCCTGATCCGCTTGCACTCGGTGACGATCCCGCCCACGGTTACGACAGAGCCGTCCGCCCTGTCCGACAGCTCCGAGAGCGCGCAGTCCACCTTGGCCCGGAGCGCGTCGCGGACCTCGGCGAGCGGATGCGAGGAGAGGAAGGTGCCGAGCGTCTCCTTCTCGAGCCGCAGCAGCTCGCGCTTGTCGAACTCCTCGGCGGCGATCGCCGGGTGCTGGGCGCGGCCCGGGCCGTCCTCCCCGCTCCCGCCGCCCAGGTCGAAGATCGAGCCTTGGCCCAGGCGTGAGTCCTCCTGCGCCTTCTGGCCCGCCGAGGTCGCCACCGGCACCGCTTCCAGCATGCCCCGCCTGCTGGCCCCGGTCGAGTCAAATGCTCCGCATTTAACAAGGCATTCCACAGCGCGCTTGTTCACAGCCCGGTTGTCCACCCGCTCGCAGAAGTCCCACAATGAGGTGAAGTCCCCGTCCTTCGAACGCGCGTCGAGGATCGCCTGCACCGCGGCGTGGCCGACGTTCTTGACCGCGTCGAGACCGAAGCGGATGCTCTTGCCGGAGACGACGAATCCGTGGTGGGAGGCGTTCACGTCCGGCGGCAGGACCTCGATTCCCATTTCGGCGCAGCGGTTGACGAAGAAGGGGACCTTGTCCTTGGTCCGCATCACGGTCGAGATCAGCGCGGCCATGTACTCGGCGGGGTAGTTGGCGCGCAGCCAGGCGGTGCGGTAGGCGATCAGCGCGTAGCAGGCGGCGTGGGAGCGGTTGAAGGAGTAGTCGGCGGCCGCCTCCATCAGCGACCAGAGGTCCTTGGCGACGCGGGCATCGGTGTTCGAGTCGTTCAGGCCCTCCAGGAACTCCTGCTTGATGGTGGCCATCAGGTCGCGCTTCTTCTTGCCGATCGCCTTGCGAAGGTCGTCGGCACGGGCGGGACTGAAGCCGGCCATCTGCTTGGCAATCTCCATCAGCTGCTCCTGGTAGATGACGCAGCCGTAGGTGGACTCGGTGATCGGCCGCAGGCGCGGGTCCGGGTAGCCGACGGAGGAGGGATCGCGCTTGCCCTTCGCGTAGTCGCCGATGTAGCGCATCGCGCCGGGCCGGTAGAGCGAGACGAGTGCCACCAGGTCCTGGAACTCGGTCGGCCTGACGCTGCGCAGCGCGTCCCGCATCCCGTCCGACTCGAACTGGAAGACGCCGATCGAGTCGCCCTGGGAGAGCATCTCGTAGGTCTTCGGATCGTCGAGCGGGATGTCCTTGATCTCGACCACCGTCTGGCGGGAGCGCTCGACGATCTCGACCGCGTCCTCGATCACGTCCAGATTGCGCAGGCCCAGGAAGTCCATCTTCAGCAGGCCGATCTCCTCGATCGGCCCCATCGAGTACTGGGTGACGGTCTTGTAGGCGCGCTCGGCCTTGCCGGAGCCATTGCCGGCGGTGCCGTTGGCGGCGGCGCCGCGGTCCTCGGCGAGCTGCAGGGGCACGATCTCCTGCAGCGGGCGATCGGCGATC
This sequence comes from Solirubrobacterales bacterium, assembly GCA_050697275.1. Lineage (GTDB taxonomy): Bacteria > Actinomycetota > Thermoleophilia > Solirubrobacterales > 70-9 > JBOGZI01. Next base: position 1,909 of record JBOGZI010000020.1, read on the forward strand.
ACGACCGCGGCGGCGTGGATCGAGTGGTTGCGGACGATCCCCTCCAGCCCCTTGGCGGTGTCGATGATCTTCTTCGCGTCGCCGTCGGACTCGTAGGTGCGCTTCAGCTCCTCCCCGGCCTTGAGGCAGTCGTCGAAGCTCGGGTTGCGCCCCAGGATCGGCTCGGGGATCTGCTTGGCCAGCCGGTCCCCGGTGGCGTAGTCGTAGCCGAGCACTCGCGCCGCGTCGCGGGTCGCCGCCCGCGGCGCCATCTTGCCGAACGTGATGATCTGGGCGACGCAGTCCCGCCCATACTTCTCGGCGACGTAGCGGATCACCTGCTCGCGGCCGCGGACCGAGAAGTCGATGTCGATGTCCGGCATCGACTTGCGCCCGGGGTTGAGGAAGCGCTCGAACAGCAGCCCGTTGGCGAGCGGATCGATGTCGGTGATCTCGAGCGCGTAGGCGACGATCGAGCCGGCGGCCGAGCCGCGGCCCGGTCCGACCGCGATCCCGTTCTCCTTCGCGTAGCGGACGAAGTCCCAGACCATCAGGAAGTAGGACTCGAAGCCCATCTCGGAGATCACCCCGAGCTCGAACTCCAGGCGCTCGCTGGCCTCGGCCGGGACCGGGTCGCCGTAGCGACGCCTCAGCCCCTCGCCCGCCTTCTCGCGCAGCATCTCGCCGGGCTCCATCCCCTCCGGGGTGGGGAAGCGCGGCAGCAGCAGCTTGCCGAGCTCCATCTCCACCTCGCACCGCTCCGCGATCTCCAGCGTCGAGGGGATCGCCTCCGGCATCTCGGAGAACGACTCGCTCAGCTCGTCGGGGCTCTTCAAATAGAACTCGTTGGTGTCGAAGCGGAGCTTCGGCTGCTCGATCGTCGACTTCGTCTGCACGCAGAGCAGCGCCGCGTGGCTGTCGTAGTCCTCCCGCCGTAGGTAGTGGACGTCGGCGGTGGCGACCAGCGGCCGGCCCAGCTCCTTGGCCGTGCGCACGATCCCCTCGTTCGCCTTCTCCTGCTCGGCGACCCCGTTGCGCTGCACTTCGAAGTAGACCTGCTCGGGCCCGAAGGCCTGGATCAGGTCGTCGACGTGGGCGCGTGCGTCGTCGGGGCGGTCCTCGACCAGGCGGCGGCAGAAACGCGACTGCAGGCAGCCAGTGAGCGCGATCACGCCCTCGGCGTGGGCGGCGAGCAGCTCCATGTCGACGTTCGCCTTGCCGCGGGCGAAGCCCTCGAGGAAGCCCGCCGAGCTCAGCTTGACCAGGTTGCGAAAGCCGGCGTCGCTGGCCGCCAGCAGCGTGATGTGGTTGCGCTCGTAGCGCGGCTGGGCCGGGGTGAGCTTGCGGTCGTCCACGAGGTAGGCCTCGACCCCGATGATCGGTTTGATCCCCGCCTCCCGGCAGGCCTTGTAGTGCTCGACGGCGCCGTTCATCACGCCGTGATCGGTCAGCCCAAGGGCCGGCATGCCGAGCTCCGCGGCCCGGGCGGCGAGGGCGTTGATCTTGCAGGCGCCATCGAGCAGCGAGTACTCGCTGTGCACGTGGAGATGGACGGCGGACGCGGCGCTCACGAAGCGATGATTTCGATGGCATCGGACAGACACAACTTCGCGACGAAGGTGTGTCCGGAACTGCCGAGGTATTTCTTTCGCTGTCGCGGGGTAGGGTTGGGAGCGCGCTCGTGATCTGGCTCCTGCGACACGGCGACGCGGAGAACGGCGGCGGCAAGCCCGACGCCGAGCGCGAGCTGACCGAGAAGGGCGAGCGTCAGTCGCGCGAGGCTGGCCGGGCGCTGAAGGAGCTCGGCGTGAAGCTCGACGCCTGCCTCACCTCTCCGAAGGTGCGGGCGCGCCAGACGGCGGAGCTCGCCTGCGAGGCGCTCGACGTGAAGCTGGAGGAGGACGAGCGGCTCGCGGGCGGCGACTTCGACCCCCTCGAGCTCGCCGCGGGCCGCGGCGAGGAGGTGATGCTGGTCGGACACGAGCCGGACTTCTCCCGCGGCGTCGCCGCCGTCACCGGCTCGCGGGTGAAGATGAAGAAGGGCGGCATCGCCGCGATCGACGACCACCTGCTCCACGCGCTCTACCGGCCGAAGGACCTCAGGACGATCGCCGGCGGCTAGGATCGGTTCGGCCGACGCTTCGAGCCGACGAGGGGAAGGGAGGAACGCGATGAAAGATGGGACCTGCCCCAGATGCGGGTCCAAGTCCGTCTACCACCGGCGCGAGGGAGTCGACGGCCATGCAACCGTGAAGACCGGGCGGATCGGTCACCAGGTGGACCAGAACTGCTACGTCTGCACCGCCTGCGGCTACCTGGAGCGCTTCCTCGATGACGAGGGGACCCTCAAGCGGATCGAGGAGGACGAGCGGTGGGAGCCGGCGGGCAGCTAGCCGGGGGAGCTACGCCAGGCCGTCGGCCTCGAGCTCTCGCAGGAAGCCCTCGAAGAGGCGCTTGTGGCCCTGCTCGTCGTGGAGGATCTCGATCACCATGTCGTTCGTGACCGGGTCGACCTGGGCGGTCGCCTCGACGATCTTCGTGTAGTGCTCGATCGCGCCTGACTCCGCCTCGATCACGCCGCGCACAACGTGGACGATGTCGGTCTGCTCCGCCGGAGGCTGCAGGAAGGACTGCTCGGCCGAGAACCCCTCGGAGCCCGGGACGACGCCGTAGAGCTCCTTGATCCGCTCGGCGAAGCGCTGCGCGTGGCCGAGCTCCTCCTGGATGTCCTCCTCGAGGGACTCCTTCACCTCCTGGGCGCGGATCCCGTCGGGGTTGACCGAGTTGGCGATGTAGCTCATCACCGTCTCGATCTCCATCCAGTAGGCCTTCCGGAGCATGGCGATGATCTCCTCGCGCTTCGAACTCTGCTCCTCGGCCATGATCCCCGCGCCGTCCATGCTCGCGACTTTAGCCATCGCCCTGCTTCTACCGACAGGGCGCTCGCAGTAAACCGCCGCCGCGTCTCAGGGGGTGACGTCTACGCGCAGGACCAGGCGCCGGGGCCGGAGTCGCGCCAGATCATCGCCGCGATCCGGTCCTGCTCGGCCTTCGGGGCCTGGTGCGCGAGGCCCTGGCCGCCGTAGGCGCGCCAGGTCGAGGGGATGATCTGGTAGGCGCCGCCCGCGCCGCTCGAGGGGTTGTAGGCGCGGTAGTTGCCGCCGGACTCGCACATCACGATGTAGGTCGGGATCGCGTAGGGGCCGCCGTGGAACTCGCTGCCGGAGGACTGCTGCTCGGCCTGCTCGGCCTCGAGCTCGGCGATCCGAGACTCGATCTCACCCAGGTCGGACTGGGCCGCGCCGCGCGCGTCGGCCAGTTTCACGGCGCTGCTCTCGGCCTCGGCGCGGGCACCCGCCATCTCCGCCCTGGCGCCCTCGAGGGTGGCGGCCTGCTGGTCCATCTCCGCCTTCAGCCCGGCGATCCGCTCGTAGTCACCCTCGACCCGCTCCTGCAGCGAGGCGACCCGGTCGGCGAGCTCGGAGTCCGCGTCGTGGATCGCGCTCAGGTACTCCGCCCGGGTCGAGAGGTCCTCGTATCCGTTCGAGTCGAGCAGCAGCGTCAGGTTGTCCGGCTCGGTGTCCTTGTAGATCTCCACCAGCCGCCCGGACAGGGCTCCGACGGCCTGCTTGTAATCGGCACGGACCCGCTCGAGCCGCCGCTTGGCCACGCCGAGCTCCCCGGCCAGCTCCCGCGAGCGGGCGAGCGAGCGCTCGGCCTCGGCGTTCAGCTCCATCTCCCGCAGCCCCGCCGCGCGGGCACGCTCCTGAAGCTCGGCGATCTCGGCGGTCTGGGAGTCGATCCGACCGGAGAGCCGGTCGGCCTCGGACCCGGCGGACTCGAGCTGTTCATCCAGCGAGGGAGCGGCAGCAGCCAGCCCGATCCCGAGCGGGACGGCGATCACGGCGGCGACGGTGAGGCCGAGCGCGAGCCGGCGGCGGCGGAGGCGAGGGTCAGGCACCCGCCGGGCGCTCCTGGTGCTCCCGAGCTCGCTCTGCAAGTGCCGCCCACTCCTCTCTCGGCCTGCGGGGTTAGCTGTCGGGCTCACGCGGAAAGGCTCGCGTTACGCCGGCTGTCTGACGGGCCGGGCGATTCGCCCCCGGCGGTCCTCTTCGCCGCCTCTGGGTCCCCCGCTCCGCTCCACTAAACGCCGCCTCCTCGGTTTTGCCTGCGGGGGCGGCTCGCGTCACGGATTCGGCTCTATCGAGCCGGGAACCTTAGCGGACGCTTACACAGCCGAAATCGCGCTGCGCTGGCGGAAGCGAACACGGCGGCCGCTGCAAGAAATCCTGCACCGGGGGCCTCGAAAGCGCCCGGGCCCCGCCTCAGGCGACCGCCCGCAGCTTCTCTCCGGAGCGGTGGCGCTCGCCGACCTCCTTCAGCACCGAGACCATCTCCGCGGTCGCCGGCGAGCGCGATGCGGCCTCGCGGGCGACAGCCCAGACGCGGCGGATCGGTGTCTCCGGGACGATGTCCCGGAGCACCATCCCCGGGTAATCCCCGGCCAGATCGGGGAGCAGGGTCACCCCCAGCCCCGCCGCCACCAGGCCCTGCAGCACCTGATAGTCGTCGCTCTCGAAGGAGATCCGCGGCTCGAACCCCGCGTCGCGGCAGACGTTGTGCACATGCTCGCGGCAGGAGCTCGGCCGGTCGCCGCAGAGCCAGTCCTCGTCGGCGAGCGCCCCCACCTCCACCGTCTTCGATGCTGCCAGCGGATGCCCGGGGGGAAGCGCGATCCGCATCGGCTCCTCCAGAATCAGCTCCGCCTCGGTGTCCCGCCCGAAGTCCTCGGGGGACACGGGATAGTCGAAAGCGACCGCGATGTCGATCTCCCCACTGCGCAGCGCCGGGATCGAGTCCTCCGGCTCGCCCTCGGCGAAGTGGAGCTCGATGTTCGGGAAACGAGCCCTGAAGTCCGCCATCGCCCGGGTGACCAGCGCGGCGCTCGCAGTCGGGAAGCTCATCAGCCGCAGCCGCCCCGCCTCCATCCCGGCGATCTCGGCGAGCTCGCGCTCCGCCTCGTCGAGCCGAGCGAGCACCGCATCGCCGTGTGAGATCAGCACCTCGCCGGCGGCCGTCAGCTTCGGCCCGTCGCTGGTGCGCTCGAGCAGCGGCTGCCCGACCTCGCGCTCCAGGGCGGCCACCTGCTGGCTGATCGCGGACTGGGAGAGATGCAGGGCGTCCGCGGCGCCGGAGAAGGAGCCCTGCTGGACCACCTCGCGCAGCACCCGGATTCGCTTCACGTCGAGCATAAGAGCAACTTATCACACTGAACAGCAATCCATGTTGCGCTGATACCTCACACGAGCGACGATGCCCCCGTTCAATAGAAAAGCGCGAAAGGGGCGGACCATGAGTGAGCACGAGCAGCAGGTGACGATCAGGAGGCTGAGCCACGACGACCACGAGAACCTGGTTCGCCTGGCCCAGCTCGACAGCTCCCCCGCTCCGGAGGGCGAGCTCCTCGGCGCCGTGGTCGACGGCGGGCTGGTGGCGGCGGTGTCGCTGAGCAGCGGTCGGTCGGTGGCCAACCCGTTCGTGCCCAGCGCCGGCGTCCGCTCGATGCTCGTGCTCAGGGCCAAGCAGCTCAGCCCGAAGCGCAGCCGCCTCTTCCCGCGGCGGCGCAGGGCGCGGGGCTCGCTCGGAGCTCAGCCGGCCGGCGCCGGCGGGCGCCTGCTCGTGCTCGGCCGCCGCGGCTAGCGGCTCGGCTCAGTCCTCTTCGTCGTCGTGACGGGTGGCGATGTAGGCGCCGATCGCCAGCGCGGTCGCCGCCACTCCGACGGCGGCGGCCGCCCGCAGCTCGCGCTGATAGCGCCAGCGAACCAGGCCGACGACAAGCCGCCCGATCAGCTCGTAGATGGCACTCACCGCTCCTCTTCCTTCCCGGCTCCCTGATTTCGAATCCGGTGGGCGAGGCGGCTCTGCAGGGTGAAGAGCTCGATGAACCCGGGGCTGGCGGCCTGTGAGAACTCCCCGCCGGACTCGCCGAAGGAGGCGAGCGAGCGGTCATAGAGCGCATAGGGCGAGCTGCGGGCCACCGGCGTCACAGCGCCACGATAGAGCTTCAGGGTCACCTCGCCGGTGACGAACTCGTTGACCGAATCCATGTAGGCGTCGAGGTCCAGGCGCAGCGGCTCCAGCCACAGCCCCGCGTAGCAGAGGTAGGCCCACTGCGTCTCGAGCGCCCCCTTGAAGTTGTTCTGGTGGATGGTGCAGACGAGCTTCTCCAGCTCTCGGTGGGCGCCGAGCACGATCGCCGCCGCCGGCACCTCGTAGAGGTCCCTCACCTTGAGCCCGACCACCCGGTCCTCGATGTGATCGACGATGCCGACGCCGTGGCGCTGGCCGATCTCGGCCGCCCGCTCGAGCAGCTCGACCAGGCCGAGCCGCTCGCCGTCGAGCGAGGCCGGGCACCCCCGCTCGAATCCCACCCGCAGCAGCTGCGGCTCGTCGGGCGCCTCCTCGGGGCGGGTGACCAGCTGGAAGACGTCATCGGCCGGGGGCTCGGTCAGGTCCTCGATCGACCCACCCTCCGAGGAGCGCCCCCAGAGGTTGTCGTCGATCGAGTACGGGGGCGCCTCGGCGCCGCCCTTCACGGGGATGCCGTGCTCACGGGCGTAGGCGACCTCCTCCTCGCGGCCCATCAGCCATTCCCGCACCGGCGCCAGCACCTTGAGCTCGGGATCGAGCGTCGCGATCGTCGCCTCGATCCGGACCTGGTCATTGCCCTTGCCGGTGCAACCGTGCGCGATCGTGTCGCAGCCGTGCTCGCGCGCGGCGCCGACGGCGAGCTTCGCGATCAGCGGCCGCCCCAGCGCGGTGAACAGCGGGTAGCCGCCGCCGTAGACGGCGTTCGCCTTGATCGCGGGGAGCACGTAGTCGCGCGCGAACTCCTCACGGGCATCGACGGTCACCGTCTTCACCGCCCCCAGCTGCTCCGCCTTGCCGGTCACCACCCCCCAATCCTCCCCGGGCTGGCCGAGGTCGACCGTGAGGGTGACGATCTCGGCCCCGTAGCGCTCCTGGATCCACTTCAGCATCACGCTGGTGTCGAGCCCGCCCGAGTAGAGCAGCAACACGCGGCCGACCCGCTCGGGGTCGGCTTGGTACGAAGCGATCCTGGGGGTGCGCTTTCCTTCCTCGGCGGACATTCCGAGCCGGGAAGTGTGGCGCACCTCGGTCGGCTCCGCGGGCGATCGGGTCCGCCGCCCCACCGCGGGGCGCCACTGCCAGAATCCCCCTAGTGCACAGGGCGACGCGCATCCTTTCGATCATGCTGATCACCGCCGGCGTCGTCGTGCTGGCCGACGCCGGGGCGACCCTGCTGTGGCAGGAGCCCGTCTCCGCCGCCTACGGCTCCCTGAAGCAGAGCCAGGCGAGCGACGACCTGAGCGAGCTCGAGTCCCAGTTCCCCGCCAGCGGCGACCTCGCGGCGCTGAGCGGGGTCAGCGGGGACGCGGCGCAGGCGCGGGTGCTCGCCGATCTCTTCTCACAGCGGATCGGCCAGGGCGATCCGATCGGCCGGATCCAGATCGAGCGGATCGGTCTCGACTCGGTCTTCCTCCAGGGGACGAGCACGGCGACCCTGCAGCGGGGCCCGGGCCACTATCCGACCACCCCGCTGCCGGGTCAGCCCGGCACGGCCGCGATCGCGGGCCACCGGACCACCTACCTGGCGCCCTTCCGCAAGATCAACGAGATCCGCGACGGTGACGAGATCACCCTGGTGATGCCCTACGCCGCGTTCACCTACACGGTCGAGAAGCACCAGATCGTCGAGCCCTCCGACGTGCAGATCATCGACCCGGTCGGCTACGAGCGACTGGTTCTGACCGCCTGCCACCCGCTCTACAGCGCCGCCCAGCGCTGGGCCGTCTTCGCCCGCCTCACCAGGATCGATACCTTCGGGATCTCGGCCGAGGGCAAATGGCTCTCGCCCTGAGGGCCTACCCGGGCCGGAAGCTCGCCAGAGCCGCCTCGGCCTGCCGGCTGATGTCGGGGGAGGCTCCCCGGTCCACCCGTCGCAGGACCAGATAGGAGAACCCCTTCGCGGCCACGACCACCGCGACCTCCTCGCCGCCCGGATAGGTGATCCGGACCCGCAGCCCGCGCCGCGATCCGACCCGTACCGGCTGGGACTTCCGGATCTTGCCGCGCTGATGGCGCTGGTCGAGGAAGTCGGCGGCGGCGCGCGCCAGCCGCCCCGGCGGACGCTCACCGCCCTCGAAGAAGATGTTGAGCTCGGCGGTCGCGCCGGGAGCGGTGATCACGACCGCGCCGCCCTCGGCGCCGTGGTCCCAGGCCGGCGGAACGCCGATCGTGAAGCGGTCGGCGAACCGGCGCTGCCTCAGGGGCACGTCCTCGGCGCCGGCCGCCGCGCCGCCGGCCCCCTGGGGTTGCGTCGTTCCCTCCCCCGGCTGGGCCCGACCCTGCCCCCCGGCCCCCTGTTGCTGCTCCCCTGCCCCCTCGGGGGGCGCCTGCTGCGGCGTGGTCTCGGGCTGTGGAGTGGTCTGGGTCGGGGTCGGGTCCTGCGCCTGCTCGCCATCGTCGCGGAGCACGCCGATCGCGACCATCGTCAGCCCGGCGACGACCAGTGCTCCGATCAGCGCGGCGGAGACCCAGCCCGGGATCCGGGACCAGCGGGATGAGGACGCCGGCCGTCTGGGCCTCAGCTCCGGGGGGGCCGCTGCCCGCGGCGGCTCTGGGGGCGCCGGGACCGCCGGCTCGCGCCCGCCCGCCTCACCACCGTTTTCGGCGACCTTCATCGGGAGGCCCGCCGCCAGCTCGCCCGCCTCGGCGGCCCGGTAGTCGACGGTCTCCCCGCAGCCGAGGCAGGTGATCCTCAGCCTGCCGCTGCCGGCCTCATCCCGGCGGACATCGAAGCCCGCATCGCAGTGCTGATGATCGGCGAGGAAGAGCGCGATTCCCCGCGCTCCACCGCTCCGGAAACGCTCCCCGAGAGCCATTTGATCAACCGTACCCGTTTGCCTTTGCGCACTCCGGCGGTCGCGCCGATCGCGCCCGCCGAGGGACCTATCGGCACTTCCTAGAGGGGCCGAAAGCTGCGCAACGCGGCAACCGACGCGGCCCGCACCGTGCGGGGCGCGCCGTCACCCGCCTCGGCGATCACGAAGTACGTGTAGCCCCCCGCCGTCAGCAGCGCCGCCCACTGCTTGCCCGACTCGTGGTTCACGGCGAGTCTGATCGCGCGGTGCTCGCCAAGGCGGCCACGGGCCTTCCGCCTGACCTTGGCGCCGGGATGCTCCGCCGAGATGAACCCCTTCGCCCGTTCGTACAGCCGGGCGCGCCCGGTCGTCCCCGGCTCCAGGAAGATCCGCAGACTGCCGTCCAGCGACGGAGCCCGGAAGACCACCGCGCCGCCCGAGGTGCCTCCCCCCCAGCCGTCGGGCACTCCGACGGCGAAGCGGTCGAGCACCGCAATTCGGCGAAGCTCCGGATCCGGCGGAGGGGGCGCGCTCCTCTGCGGGCGTTCCTGCGGCCCGGGGC
>JBOGZI010000021.1:0-5844 GCA_050697275.1 Solirubrobacterales bacterium
GTGTAGCACGAGCCCGTGCGCTGCATCATCGAGCCGCACGCCTCGCAGGCGGGGCCGAGGTCGAGGCCCTCGATCTTCGCCGGGTGGACCGGCGGGCTGTCGGTGAGCGCCGCGGTGGCCGGCTTCGCTTGATCCGGCCGCGGTGTTTGTGGCGGCCGTTGATGCTGCTCCGCGGAGCCGGGCGCCTCGGCCTGCGCCTCGCCGTTCGCCGTGCCGTTGCCCTCGCCGTTCGCGTGGCCATTGCCTCCGTCGATCGGCAGCGACTGCTGCGCCTCCTTCCGGGCCCTGACCTCGTCGGTCATGATCCCGAGGCTCTCGAGGTAGTCGACGTCGTCGATGAAGCGGCTGGCGAGCCAGCGCATGATGTAGTCGGGCATCGACTTGGCGAAGGGGATCTCCGGGTTGCGGGTGATCCCCTCCGGGTCGAAGCGCATGTAGCTGAACTTCTTCACGAAGACCTCGAGCGGCACGCCGTACTGGAGGCCGATCGAGATCGCGGTCGCGAACGCGTTCATCATCCCGCGCAGGGTCGAGCCCTCCTTGCCGATGTCGGTGAGGAAGATCTCGCCGACCGCGCCGTCCGGGTACTTGCCGGCGGTGATGTAGCCCTCGTGCATGCCGATCGAGAACTTGTGGGTGATCGACTCGCGCTCGCGCGGCATCTTGCGCCGCTCGGGGGCGGCGGAGGCCGCCTCCGCGGCGGGCTCCTCGTCCTTGGCCGAGCCCTTGGTGCTGAGCGCCTGCGCGGTCTTCGAGCCGTCGCGATAGATCGCGAGCGCCTTCAGCCCCTGCTGCCAGCCCAGCTTGTAAGCGTCCGCGATGTCATCGACGGTCGCCGTCTCGGGCAGGTTGACGGTCTTCGAGATCGCCCCGGAGAGGAAGGGCTGGGCGGCGCCCATCATCTCGATGTGGCCGGTGTGCGAGATCGACCGCTCGCCGACCGCGACGTCGAAGACGGCCAGGTGCTCGTCCTTCAGCCCGGGCGCCCCGATGATCGTGTTGTGCTCGTTGATGTAGGCGTCGATCTGCTCTATCTCCGACGGCGAGTAGCCGAGCCTCTCCAGCGCCAGGTTGACCGAGCGGTTGACGATCTTCATCTGCCCGCCGCCGACCAGCTCCTTGAACTTGACCAGGGAGAAGTCCGGCTCGATCCCGGTCGTGTCGCAGTCCATCAGGAAGCTGATCGTGTTGTGGCTGATGAACCCATTGGCGACATAGGTGACGTTGTCCGGGACTGAGAGATCGAACGTTGGCTGGTCTTCCAGCACTTCGATCTCGGCGACGTCGTCATAGAAGAAACTGAGCAGCTGCTTCAGCTCCTCGTCCTCAGTTCGCTCGAGCAGGGCCGTCGCGGACCGCCGGGACACATCGCCTCGGCGTGCCAGCGACATCAGCATGGTCTTACGCAGCGGATCGTTGTCCGGCGCCAACCTGTCAACCATGGAGCGGCTTATGGGGATGTGGTCATGTCGTGAGGCCTGACGATGCTCGCCTGTCAACAGCGACTCGGACTTCCGGCCCGAGATGAATCCAATTTCGTCCGCAAAGCGAGTCGCCTCAGCCACATTCAGGATTCGCAGCACGTAGCGCTCGTGCGGACCCCAGTTGGACTCAGTGCCGTCCACCTTACGAGTGGTGACGAAACCGAGCGCGAGCATGAGGCTCTGCACGTCCCGACTGAAGCTCTCGGTGATCGTGCTCCATGACGCATAACCGTTGCTGGTTGTCCCGTCAGCCTCAAACAGCCCACGAATGAAGGCCGCATAGATCTTGGGGTCGTTGGAATGGAGGATCGCATCGGGGATGCGCGAGTGCCAGCCCTTTCCACTGTGCTCCGCGTGGGGAGGCAGCTTCGTGAAGCCGCAAGCCTCCCACCACGTTGTCAGAGGCACCGAGTGATAGGCGACCTCCGTGTACCCCTCCTGCTCAGTCACCTTCGGCGAGACCCCGAAGAGGTCGGTGCCGAGGTAGATGAGCCGGTCGACGACATCGCGATCCTTTGAGTCCACGCAGAAACGCAGGCCCTTGGCGTGTAGCGAGCCGTCTCCCATGAAGTAGCCGACCAGCTCAGCCAGGTCAGCCGTCACCGCGCGCGGAACCTTCGTCCGGAAGTCCGCGTTCCAGTGGAATTCGCCGAGCGGTGGAAGCATCACGTTCTGTGGCTCGCCGACAATTCCGTTGAGCATCAGCGGGACGCGGTCGTGCTCCTTGATCTCTGCGAATCGCCGCCACACCCACTTACCTTCGGCGTCGAGCACCTTGATCCGGTGTGTCGGGGTTCCCTTGATGCGGTAGCCACGCTTAGTCTCGATGGAGACGACCTGCTCAAAGCCGTTGACGTAGAAATCGGTGGTCTGGCGCGGGCCCTCGTCCGTGGCGACCTCGATATCCAGCTCCTGCCACTTGGGGCCAACCGTGTCGCCGAGTGTGTTCAATCGAACCAGCCCGCGACTAGTCGAAATCAAGCTGTCACCGACAAGACAGCCGGTGGGGGCGAGCACAGTCGCCTGCGCGTTGCGGTAGCCGTGCTCCTCGCCGAGGGCGACCGCCTCGTCCCATGACTCCCGCGCGGCGTGCAGCAGCGCCTCGTCGACCTGCTCCTCGTCGATCTCGTAGGCGGCCTGCTGGTGCATCCGCATCACCTGGTTGTGCGGCTCGCGGTTCTCTGCGTAGCCGTCGTAGGGGCCCATCGCGGCCGCGACCTCGGCCGACTTGCGATAGCCGCGCCCCGTCATCAGGGCGGTGATCGAGGCGGCCACGGCGCGGCCCTCGTCGGAGTCGTAGGGCAGCCCGTCGGCCATCAGCAGGGCGCCGAGGTTGGCGTAGCCGAGGCCGAGCTGGCGGAAGGCCCGCGCGTTCTTCGTGATCTGGTCGGTCGGATAGCTGGAGAAGCCGACCAGGATCTCCTGGGCGAGGAAGACGATGTCCACCGCGTGGACGAAGTCGTCGACGTTGAAGCTGCCGTCCTCGTTGCGGAACCGCATCAGGTTGAGCGAGGCGAGGTTGCAGGCCGAGTCGTCGATCGACATGTACTCACTGCACGGATTAGACGCGGTGATCGGCCCGGTGTTGGGGTCGGTGTGCCAGCGGTTGATGGTGGTGTCGTACTGGACGCCCGGATCGGCGCACTGCCAAGCCGCGTCGGCGATCTGGTTCATCAGCTCGCGCGCCTTCACCGTCTTGATCACCGAGCCGTCTGTGCGGGCGGTCAGCTCCCAGTCGTCGTCGTTGGCGACCGCCTGCATGAACTCGTCGGTCACCCGGACCGAGTTGTTCGCGTTCTGGAACTGGATCGAGCCGAAGGCCTCGGAGTCGAGCCGCATGTCGAAGTCCGCGGCCTTGAGCGCGGCGGCGCGCTTCTCCTCGTCCGCCTTGCACCAGATGAACTTCTCGATATCGGGGTGGTCGACGTCGAGCACGACCATCTTGGCCGCCCGCCGCGTCCCGCCCCCGGACTTGATCGCCCCCGCCCAGGAATCCGCTCCCCGCATGAAGCTGACCGGCCCCGAGGCGACGCCGCCCTTGGAGAGCAGCTCCATCGAACCGCGGATCTTCGAGAGGTTGATTCCCGACCCCGAGCCCCCCTTGAAGATGATCCCCTCCTTGGTGTTCCAGGCGAGGATCGAGTCCATGTCGTCCTCGACCGAGAGAATGAAGCAGGCCGATGCCTGCTCCCGCCCCGGCTCCTTCCAGCCGACGTTGAACCAGACCGGGCTGTTGAACGCGGCCTTCTGGTTGACCAGGATCGAGGTCAGCTCGGCCTCGAAGGCGTCGCCGTCCTCCTCGCTCGCGAAGTAGCCCGCCTCGCGGCCGGCCTCCGCGATCCTGCCCGCCACCCGGCTGACCATCTGCTTGACCGAGGTCTCGCGCTCAGTCGAGTCGGGCCGGCCGCGGAAGTACTTCTGGGCGACGATGTTGGTCGCGTTCTGGGACCAGCTCTTCGGGAACTCGACGCCGCGCTGCTCGAAGACCGGGCTCCCGGGGTCACCGATGATTGCGTCGCGTCTCTCCCACTCGAGCTCGTCGAAGGGGTGCACCCCGGCGGTCGAGAAGCGCCGCTCGATGACGAGGCCTCGCTCGGTCGTCCTGGCTGACTTCGAAGCGGCCCTGGCCATCATCTAGCTCCTCTCACTCGGTTGGTTGTCTCTTTGGGGGTGGGCCGCCCAGCATCCTCTTCGTTCCGGATGGAACCCGCTCGCCCGGATCCTCCGTCTTTGCGGGGATTCCCCGCCGGCTCCGGGAGCGTTCCCGCAAACTGCAGATAGGCGCCGTGGTCCAGCTCGCGAAGCCCTTCCAGGCAGAGCTCACCGATCCGGTCGGCGCTCAGTTCGCCACCCGAGGCCTGGGCCTCGGCCTCGATCCGATTGACGATCAGCTCCAGCTCGCGGGGATCGACGCTGCGCTTGTGGCAGGCGCGGGCGAGCGCGGCGCCGAGCTTCGCCCGGTCGAACGGCTGGCGGTCCCCGCTTCGCTTCAGCACCGAGGCCGGCTCCGGCGCGCGCCGCTCGAAGCTGGTGAAGCGCCGGCCGCAGCTCCTGCACTCACGACGACGTCGAACCGCCGCGCCGTGATCGGCGCGGCGGCTCTCCAGGACCTTGGTCTCGGCGCCGCAGGCGGGGCATTCCATTACCGACAGTCTACTAGGACTAGTGCGGCGTCGACTGTTACTCGACACTATATGTAGTGCATGGCGCCCGTCAGCCCTGGCTGCGGCGGTGCTGCTCGATCGCCTCCCGGTATTCGGCGTATGCCCCGCGCCCCACCTCAGGGTCGACCCCGAAGTCGGCGGCGTAGCCGTCGTTCAGCTGGGCCCACCCCTCCGCGGGGAACTCGGGCTTCGGCCGGTCCTCGAGGGCGGCCTCGAGGCCGTCGAAGCAGACCTGCCAGCCGGCGGCGGTATGGGCGGTCTCCTCGCGATCCAGGGCGTGGGTGAAGGTGAGCCGGCAGCCCTCGCCATCGGACTCGAGCTCGAACCGCAGCGACTGCCCGCCCCAGGTGTAGGCGAGTAGCCGGGGTGGGTCGCTCTGCTCGACGACCCCCGTCTCCGTCTCCGCCTCGCCCTCGCGGAAGGGGAAGCTCAGCTCCGCGCCGGGCGTGGTCACCTCACCGACGATGTCAGCGGGAAACCAGCGGCGGAGCTCGTCGGGCTCGGTGATCGCCCGCCAGACTCGCTCGGGCGGGTGATCGAGGCGGCGGATGAAGCGCACGGCGTCGCGCCCGCCGACCTTGACCAGGTGGCCGTCTCGTTCCCGGGTCATCTTGGGAGTCATCTTCTAGCCCTCCTTGTCGAGGTGTCGTTCCAGGGCGTCGAGGCGGTTCTTCCAGAGGCGGCGGTAGGGCTCCAGCCACTCGTCGACCTCGGCGAGCGGCTCCGGGCGAACTCCGTAGAGCCGCCGCTGCGCGTCCGTCCGGACCGAGACCAGGCCGGCCTCCCGCAGCACCCGCAGGTGCTTCGAGACCCCCGGCTGGCTCAGCTTCAGCCGCCGGACCAGCTCGCCGACCGGCTGCTCGCCGTCCCGGAGCAGGTCGAGGATCCGGCGGCGGGTGGGTTGCGCGAGCACGTCGAAGGTGGTGGTCGCTGCCTCCATCAGGGGCCGCATATTACCATACAGTTATATGCCTTGTGAGCGATCCACGGCGGCCGGTGTGAGCCCCGCCACACGCCGCACTCGGCGGCGGGGGGCGCGGCTAAGGTGTGCGTGATGACGGCTGGGGACCAGGCCCGCTCCGGACCCGACCCGATCGGGGCCGCCCGCGATGCCGCCGATGCGGCCGGCGAGCGGCTCGAGCAGGCCGGTGAGCGGTTCGAGAACGCTCGGGCGGAGGCGGGAGAGCGGCTCGGCG
>JBOGZI010000022.1:0-6071 GCA_050697275.1 Solirubrobacterales bacterium
CCCTCGGAGTGGCCGACCTGGCGGCCGGCGGACGCGGGCGCGGTCGGCTTCGGGTCATTCTGGTTGGCCGACACCGCGGAGACGTTGTTGCCGCTCGGCTTGGGATCGCCCGACTCCTCCTTGGGCACCGGATGCACGCGCGAGACCGAGCCGAGGTTCTGGTACGTGTAGCGGTTGCCGTAGGCGTCCTGGAGGACGATGAAGCGGCCGAGCTTCGCGTTCTCGCCGACCGCCTTGATCACCCCGTCGTTGACGGCGACGACCGGAGCATTAAGCCTCGAGTAGATGTCTATACCTCGGCGGGTGGGGCTGTCGGAGATCACGTCGGCGGCGTTCCCCGGCGCCACCCGGTTGGTCTTGGAGCGCTGCAGCGCCTCCCGCTCGGAGATGTCGTCGGCGTAGCGGGCATTGGCGGCGACCGGGAAGTGGGCGCCCTCGGTGAGCCCGGTCAGCGAGCCGACCAGGTCGGAGGGGAGCTTGCCGTACTGGTTGGCGTAGAGGAGGACCTCGTCCACGTACCAGTCGGCGTGGTTGTAGGCGAAGATCGCATCCCGGAGGTCCTCCTCGGCGCCGGCCGCCTTCAGATAGCGGGCCGCGGCGCAGATCGCGTCAACCGGGTTGTAGGGGTCCTTGCGACCGTCCTCGTTGGCGTCGACCCCGTAGGCCTGCCAGCTCGAGGGGATGAACTGCATCCAGCCCATCGCTCCGGCCGAGGAGACGTTCAGGTTGCGGCCGAAGTTGGTCTCGATCCGGTTGATCGAGGCGAGCACCTGCCACGGGATCGAGTACTCGGTCCCGCAGGCCTGGTAGATCGGCAGCAGGAACGGCGGGATCTCGAACTGGTCGATGACGAAGTTGGGGACGCCGATCGGGGCGGGGCCGAACTGGGCGATGGTGAGGCCCGGGTTGGTGTCGGCGGGCGTGCCGTCCGGATTGCGGAGGGGGCCCCCCTGCTCGATCTTCTTCTTCTCGCCCTTGGCGACGGCCTGTGGGTCGCCGCCCTTCTCGCGCTTCTTGTCGAACAGCGAGCCGCTGCCGCCCGAGCCACCGGGAGCCGGCGCGGCCGGGCCGGTGCCGGCGCCGCCGCCTCCGGTGGAGCCGCCGGGGCCGCCGCCGCTACCCGGGGGGCCAGGAGGCGGCGCGGGGGGCGGGTTGTACTCGTCGCCGTCGAGCGGGCCGCTGCAGCCGGGGTCCTGGAGGTCGACCGCACCATCGCCGTCGTTGTCGGCCAGGTCCGAGCACACCGGGAGCACGCCTGTGTCCGGCACGGTGACCGGAAGCTCGCCGCCAGTCACCGAGGTGGCGGTCCCCGTGGCCGCGACGGCGAGGGCTGTTCCGAGGGCGATGGTTAGAAGAAGCTTTTTCATGGGTTTGCCGGTCGTCGCCCGCGAACCCCGTGGGTCTGCCGCCGGAAACCTCCCCACCCGCAGGCAGGAAGGACGCTACTGGACCGTATTCGGCTTTGCAACGGGGAACCGATGGGCAAAACCTACCTCAGCGATCTGACCCGAATGTTGAGTTGAGACTGCATTTCCACCTGCACAAAACTGCCCTTTTTGCCCCCCCAGGGGCCTCGCGCTAGGGTGGGGCGGCGGCCCGATGAGCGAACGGAGCGAGAGCGGCGGTGAGGCCTCGGGGGGCGATGCCCCGCGGCGGGACGAGGCCCTGGGCGAGCTGGGGGAGTTCCTGCTCGACAACCCGTGGGTGAACCAGGCGCTCCAGATCGCCTTCGGAGCCCGGGAGCGGGCGTCCGCGGCCGGCGCCAGCGCGATGCGCAACCTCAACCTGCCCTCCGCCGCCGACGTCGACCGGCTGGCGCGCCGCCTGCGGGCCGTTTCCGAGCGGCTCGAGCAGGTGGAGGACGGCCTCGACGAGCTGGGCCGCGAGCTGGCCGCCCTGCGCCGGCGGCTGGACGAGCGCGCGGCGGAACCCTCGAGTCAGGGTTGACGGTCTGAGTCGAGGGAGCTCGAGGCGACCTCGCCCATCCGCAGCGACGCCTCGAGCAGGGAGTCATCGTCGATCACCCGGCGCTCGCCCCCCGGGAAGACGTCGCTGACCACCAGCAGGGAGGCGACCGCCACCCCGAGGCGGCGGCCGAGCGCGAACAGGGACGCGGTCTCCATCTCGACGGCGCGCGCCCCCGCCTCGACCCAGGCGGCGCGCTCCCTCGGGTCGGTCTCGTAGAAGAGGTCGGTGCTGACCACGGTGGCGGGCTCCGCCGGGCCCGAGAGGCGCTCCAGCAGCGCGGGGTCCGGGCGGGCCGGCCGGTGCGCCCCGAGAGCGGCGCTGGCGCCATCGCGGGGGAGGGCGGCCGCGGCGCAGAGCAGCTCGCCGAGGGAGAGCGACTCGTCGAGGGCGCCGCAGGTCCCGACCCGCAGCGCTCTGCGCACGCCCTCCTCGGCCAGCTCGTGAAGGACGATCGCGGCGCTCGGCCCGCCCATTCCGGTGGACTGGATGCTGAGCGGGCGCCCCCCCTCGGTCTCGCCCGTGTAGCCCCACAGCCCCCGGTGGTGGTTGCTCATCTTCGGCTCGGTCAGCAGATGCTGAGCGAGCACCAGGGCGCGGCCGGGGTCGCCGGGCAGCAGCACGTCCGGGGCGTAGGGAGCCTTGCGGCGGAGGTGGCGGGCCATCGGCGGGCGAGCATAGGCGGGGACGTTCGAGCGGGCCGGGCGGGGGTAGGCTTCAGAGGTGGCGCAGCGACCGGGCTCCGACAAGGGACGACCCTCCGAGGCCCTGCGGGCGGCGATCGAGCGCACCTTCGAGGCGACCGCCGGCCCCGCCGCCGAGGCGCGCACCCGGGCCGGGGAGTTGCTGGACGAGGTGGCCCGGCGCGGGCGCCAGGCCCGGGACCGGATTGAGAAGCTCGAGGCCGCGGTTCGCGACGAGGTGGAGCGGCGGAAGCCTTGACCTCAACCGGAGACTGAGATGGGTGGCTTTCACTCCGCCAAGGAGCTGCGCGAGATCCTGGACGCGGTCCTCACCGAGATCGAGGGCGACCCGGACGAGGGGCCCCGGTTCAGCGCCGCCGCCGCGCCGCTCCGGCTCGAGTTCCCCGACCTGAAGCTGGCCCTCAACATCGCGCCCGACACCGGCAGGCACTGTCTCCGCTGGGATTTCAAGAAGCGCTCCCGGCAGCAGCCGCGGCTCAGCCTCAGCATGGACTCCGAGTTCGCCAACCGGCTCCTGCAGGGCCGGGAGAACCCGGCGATCGCAATCGCGCGAGGCCGGCTGCGCCCGACCGTCGACGACGCGCGGGCGGCGCTCCGCTTCTTCCCCGCGGCCAAGCCGCTGTTCGCCCGCTACCGGGAGTTGGTCGACGAGAAGTACCCACACCTGAGCGTCGAATAGGGGACCCGTCGTGAGCCCGCAGGACTCGAAGCGCATCTCGCTCACCGAGGCCAGCCGTCTCTCGGGCGTCCCCGCCGAGACGCTCGAGCAGTGGGTCGAGGAGGGCCTGGTCCCGGTGGACGGCGGCTGGACCCCGGCCTCGGCGGCGCAGGCGCGGGTGATCGCCCGGATGCGCGAGCGGGGCTACTCGATGGACGCGGTCCGCGAAGCCGCGCGGGGGGGCCGGCTCGCCTTCGGTTACGCCGAGGACGTCTTCGAGGCGCCCGGCGGCCACTACACCACCGAGGAGGCGGCCGAGGCAACCGGGCTCGAGGCGGACCTGATCGAGCGGTTGATGACGATGCTGGGTACGCCGGTGGGGCTGGAGGGTCACCTCGACGAGGAGGACCTGCGGGCGATGAAGCACTGCGCGCGGGTGCTCGAGTCCGGCTTCCCGCTCGTCGCTTTCCTGCAGCTGGTCCGCGTCTACGCCCAGTCGATCCGCAAGGTGGCGGATGCCGAGGTGAGGCTCTTCCATCTCTACGTCCACGAGCCGCTGATGCAGGAGGAGGTCCCGCCCCTGGAGATCGCAGAGGAGATGGGAGAGATGGCGGCGGACCTGCTCCCGATCACCGCCCCCCTGATGGAGTACATGCACGGCCGCTACCTGCGCTTCTACATCGAGCAGGACGTGGTCGGCCACATGGAGGCGGACATCGGCGGCGGCGGCGCGGGGCTGGCCCGGGTCTCAATGGCCTTCTGCTTCGTGGACCTGACCGGGTTCACGCGATACACCGAGGAGGCGGGCGACGAGGAGGCGCTCGACCTGATCGAGCGCTTCGTCGACACCGTCGAGGCCACCCTTCCGAACGAGGCGCAGATGGTGAAGACGATCGGCGACGAGGTGATGGTCGTCTCGCCCGATCCCGCGACCCTGACCGAGTGGGCGGTCGGGTTCCTGGGGCTCTTCCAGGAGCGGCCCCAGCCGCGGGTCGGGATCCACTACGGGGCGGCGGTGTTCCGCGACGGCGACTACTTCGGCAGCGACGTCAACCTCGCCCACCGGGTCGTGACCCGCACCCTCGGCGGGGAGGTGCTGGTGACCGAAGCGCTGGTGGACGCGATCGACGAGTCCGAGTATCTGCGGTTCGACCCGATCGGGGAGGTCGAGCTGAAGGGATTCCCCGACCCCATCTCGCTCTTCATCGCGCGCCCGAAGTCCGAGTAGCGGCCAGCGCGCTGGGCTCGATCAGCGGCGGCGGTGCTTCCTGCCCGCGGCGCGACCGCGGCGGCTGCGGGTCCTGAAGCCGTACTCGCTGGTGACGGTGACGCCGTTCTGCTCGCCGGCGTTGTACGGAGTGCCGCGTCGCACCCCGACGCCGACCTCGCGGAACCGCCCGCGCAGCAGGTTCTTGCGGTGGGCCGGGCTCTCCATCCAGGCCTGAACCAGGCGCTCTGGAGTGCTTCGCTCCCCGCTGGCCCAGACCAGGTTCTCGCCGACCAGCCAGGAGCGCGCGCCGCGCATGTAGCCGCTCGACTCGATCCGGTCGACGAAGCTCCTGCCGTTCGGGGCGGTGTGCGAGAAGAAGCCGACCGAGACCATGTGGCTGGCGTGGTCGACCGCGGCGTGCCGGAGCCGGGAGTTTCCCCTCACCGGCTTGCGGCCGCTGCTGGTGCGCCGCTCGTTGATCAGGCAGGTGACCGACTCCTCGAACTGGTCCTCGCTCAGGACCGCGGCCTGGACGTGGCCGTCGGGGCAGGCGGACGCGGCGGCGGGGGCCGCGGCAAGCGCCAGGGCGGCTGCGGCGGTCAGGCTGGCGAGGTTTCGCTTCGATGCGGTCACGGGAACTGCATCGAGCCGCCCCTCGCCGCCCTGAACCCGAACCGTCGCTCCCTAGCCGCCCGTCCTATAGCCGCACTCCCCCGGTTGGACGTCCGTTCGGCGGGAAGGCGTCGGGTGCTCGTTCCTAGAATCGGGGCATGGCCGCGACAGCAATCTCCCCCCTCGCCGAGGCGGTGCGCGAGAGCGGACTGGCGCCGCCGGGATCCCGAGGCGTCGCCCTCGTCTCGGGGGGTGCGGACTCCGCGGCCACCCTCGCCGGGCTGGTCGAGGAGCTCGGCCCCGAGGCGGTCGTCGCCCTCCACCTCAACTACTCGCTGCGCCCCGATTCCAGCGAGGACGAGGGCGCCGGCCGCGCCCTCTGCGAGCTGCTCGGCGTCGAGCTGCGGGTCGAGGCTCCCCGGCTCGGCGAGGGGAACGTCCAGGCGGAGGCCCGGGGGGCTCGCTACACGGCGGCCGAGCGGCTGCGCGGCGAGCTGGGGCTGGACTGGATCGCCACCGGCCACACCCGCACCGACCTGGCGGAGACCATCCTCTACCGCCTCGCCACCTCACCGGGACGGCGCGCCCTACTCGGGCTGGATGCGCGGCGGGGAGCGGTGATCCGGCCGCTGCTGAGACTCGAACGCGAGCGGGTGCGCGAGCTGGCGACCGCCGCCGGGCTGCCCTTCCGGGACGACCCCACCAACCTCGAGCCGCTCTACGCGCGCAACCGGATCCGCAACGAGGTGCTGCCGGTGCTGCGCGAGCTGTCGTCCTCGGCCGAGGAGGTGATCGCGGAGACCCGCGCGGAGCTGGCCGAGGAAGCCGAGGCGCTGGAGCGGCTCGCCTCCCGCGCGCTCGCCGAGGCGGGCGCGGACCGGGCGGGCGCGATCGCGGCCGAGTCGCTGGCGGAGCTGGAGCC
>JBOGZI010000023.1:0-5000 GCA_050697275.1 Solirubrobacterales bacterium
GCCCTGGCCGTGGCGGCCTTCGCGCTGCTCGGCGGGCCCGGCCTCGAGGAGCGCCGCGGCCCGCCCGTGGAGGAGCTGGCCGTAGAGCGCACCGTGCTGCGGCCGGGTGAGATCGAGCTCACGGTCAGGAACACCGGGCCCGATCCCGTCAACGTCGCGCAGGTCGCGGTCGCCGACGCCTACGTCGACTTCAGCGCCGAACCGGATGGCGAGATCGGGCGGCTCGACGAGCAGCGGCTCACCCTCGACTACGCCTGGCAGGAGGGCTCGCCCTACCTCGTCTCGATGCTGACCTCGACCGGGGCGACGATCGAGCACGAGATCGACGTCGCGGTCGAGACCCCCGAGACGGGCACCGGCTTCTACGGGCTGATGACGCTGCTGGGCACCTACGTCGGGATCATCCCGGTGATCCTGGGAATGCTCGCCCTGCCACTGCTGCGGCGGATCTCCGCCCACTGGATGACGCTGTTCATGGCGATCACCGTCGGCCTGCTCGCCTTCCTCGCCCTGGACGGCTCGCTCGAGGGCCTGGAGATCGGGGGAGCCTCGGGAGGCGCCTTCGGCGGCGTCGAGCTGCTCTTCCTGGGAGCGGCGCTGGCCTACCTGCTCTTGACCGCACTCGACCGCCGCCTGAAGCGCAGCGTCGAGCGCGGCCGGCGCAGCGGCGCCGGCGCCTTCCGCCTCTCGCTGATGGTCGCGACCGGGATCGGGCTCCACAACCTCGGCGAGGGCCTGGCGATCGGCTCCGCCTACGCGCTCGGCTCGCTGGCGCTGGGCGCCTTCCTGGTGATCGGGTTCGCGATCCACAACACCACGGAGGGCCTGGCGATCGTGGCGCCGCTGGCGCGCAACGAGCGGCCCTCGCTCCCGCGGCTGCTGGCGCTGGGGCTGATCGCGGGGGCGCCGGTGATCCTCGGTGCGGTGCTCGGGGCGGCCGCCTACAACCAGGAGGTGGCCACCTTCCTGCTCGGGATCGGGGTCGGCGCGATCGTCCAGGTGATCGGGCAGCTGACCCCCTTCATCCGCGACACCGAGGGACGCGCGCTTCACCCGCTGAGCGTCGCCGGGATCATCGCCGGCGCCGCGGTGCTCTACGTGACCGGCCTGCTGATCTCGGTCTGATGGCCCCCACGGCCCACAACGCCCACCCGCAGCGGCGCAACGCCGAGGGCACCGAGAACTACGCCAAGGCGGTCTACCAGCTCCAGTCGCGCGCCGAGGGATCGGTCGGGACCGGCGCGGTCGCCGAGCGGCTCGGGGTGACCCCCGCATCGGCCTCGGCGATGCTGAAGCGGCTGGCCGACGAGGGACTGGTCGAGCACACGCCGTATCACGGCGTGCGGCTGACCAAGCGCGGGGAGAAGGTGGCGCTCGAGGTGATTCGCCACCACCGGCTGATCGAGCTCTTCCTGGCCGAGGTCCTCGACATGCCCTGGGACCGGGTCCACGAGGAGGCGGAGGTGCTCGAGCACCACATCTCCGAGGAGCTCGAGGAGCGAATCGCCACCACGCTCGGCGATCCTCTGCGCGACCCGCACGGCGACCCGATCCCGAGCCGCGACCTGGCGATCGCCGCCGATGACACGGTCTCGCTCGCGGAGCTCGAGGTGGGCTCGGACGGCGTCTTCGAGCGGGTCTCGGATCGCGACCCGGAGATGCTGCGATACCTGGATTCGCGCGGGATCCGTCCCGGGGTCCGGGTCCGGGTGGCGGGGCGAGAGCCGTTCGACGGCCCGATCAGGATCGAGGTAGACGGCGAGGAGCACGCGCTCGGCGCTCCGCTCGCCGGCCGCATGCGGATCACCTCGTCCGCCTGAGCACCGCGCGAGGGCCGGCGCCGGATACGCTCTCCGCGTGAGCCTCGCCGGCAGATTCGAGGAGATGGTCGAGTCGCTGCCCGAGGACTGGACCGATCTCGAGCTCGACCTCCGCATCGCCGAGGAGGCGCGCTACGTGGATGCCGCGGTGCTGCTCTCGCAGGTGAACGCGCAGCCCTACTCCCGGGCCGACTGGCACTGGCGGATCAACGTCGCCCATCAGTTCGGTCACGCCGCGGCTCCCGAGACCGTCAAGGGGGTGCTCGTCAAGCTCGACCGGGAGGGAATCGACGGCGAGCTGAGTCTGCGCGACGCGCAGCAGGGCCGGGCCGAGGTGGTCCAGATGTGGGGCCGCCCCGAGAGCGTGCGCCGCGAGTTCAGGCGGCGGCGCAGCCTCTAGGGGACCGATGGCCCGGGTAGCGGCTCTGGGCACCGACCTGATGCTCCTCAGCCGGGTGAGCGCCGCCCTGGAGGGGAGCGGACACCAGGTGGAGAGGGCGGGCGCGCTTCCCGAGCCGCTCGAGGGCGTCGACCTGGTGGTGGCCGACCTCGACGCGGTCGACCCGGAGCGCCTCGCCGGGCTGGAGCCGCCGGTGCTGGGCTTCTACCGGCACACCGACGTCGAGACCAAGCGGCGCGCGGAGGCCGCCGGGCTGGAGCTCACCGTGCCGCGCTCCCGCCTGGTGCGGGAGCTGCCGGAGCTCGCCGAGCGCCTCCTCTCCGCCTAGCCGGACGGCGATGCCGCCTCGCGGCCGGGCCGAGCGCAGGCCGGCAGCAGCTTGGGCCGGAAGCCCTCGGCGACGAGACCCCCGCGGGCGATCGTCCCGAGCAACCCGGTCTCGGCGGTCCAGCGTCCCCAGCCGGCGATCGCGCCGGGGTCGAGGGAGGGGGTGGCCGGGATCTTGCCGGGACGGGAGAAGGCGCGGGCCGCGACCAGGGCGGCCATCTGGGCCCCCTGGGCATCCGCGTCCGCGCCGGGGACGGCCTCCACGAGGTCCTCGATGGCCCGATTCGGGTCGTCGAGCAGCTCCGCGTAGCCCCGCTGGAGCCCGCGCAGCGCCGCGCAGGCGACGCTCCCCGGGTCGGGCCGCTCCGGGACCGCCTCGCGGCGCGCCACCAGCACCAGCTCCGGGTAACGGGGAGCGCCGAAGCGATCGACCCGGAACTCCCGGACCGGCACCGCCCGCTGGGCCAGCTCGACGCCCTCGGCGTTCCAGAAGCCGGTCGCGGCGTCGATCCGCCGGGCGGCGAGCGCCGAGACGGCGTTGAAGCCGATCGTCACTCGCTCGACGGAGTCCGGCGCGCGACCCCCGGAGCGCAGCACGGTGTCGAGGACGGCGTCGTCGGAGGGGACCCCGGTCACCCCGACGGTCTTCCCGGCGAGATCGGCCGGGGTGCGGATCGCCTTGCGGTCGCCAGCGATCACCGCGGCGAGGGGCCGTTGGACGATCGCCGCGATCGCGACCAGGTCGAGTCCGCGCACCCGGGCGATTCCGAAGTCGTTGATGTCGAGGATCGCGAAGTCCGTCCGCCCCGCCTCGAGCAGCTTCGCGCCGTCGGCGGTGCCCGAGGGCTCCCGGATCTCGAGTTCCAGACCCTCCTCCTCGAAGAATCCCCGCGCCCTCGCGGCATAGATGCCGCTGTGGACCGCGTTGGGCTGGAAGTCGAGGACCAGGGTCGCGCCCCGAGGCGCGCCCGGTTCAGCGCCGTCCTCCCCGCAGCCCGCGGCGGCGAGCGCGAGCAGGGCGGCCGCCAGCGACGCGGCGACCCGTCTCATTCGCCGCCGACCCTATCGACTTAAGCGCTTGCTCAAGACCCGCCGCTGCTGCGTGATCCGATCAGGAAATCCGGTTAGACTGGCGCCCGCTTCAAACCGGCACCAACGGGTTGCTCTTCGGCTACGCCTCAGAGCACCCTCGCATCTACAAGAGCTACGAGGAGGTCGCTTTCCAGTGCAAGATCGAGGTCTCGCCGCGTATATCGCAGAGCTGGTGGGGACGCTGTTCCTGGTCTTCATCATCAGCAGCGTCGTCGTGCTGTATGTCGCCTCGGGTCAGAACGCCCAGTTCGGCTCGGACTTCGCGGTCGTCGGCCTTGTGCACGCCTTTGTCCTCTTCGTCCTGATCGCGAGCGTCGGCGTGGCGAGCGGCGGGCACTTCAACCCCGCGGTGACCGCGGGCTTCATCGCCCTGCGACGGATCGACCCGATCGACGGCCTCGTCTACATGCTCGCCCAGCTCTCCGGGGGCGTGCTCGGCGCCCTGTTGACCAAGGCCTTCCTGCTCGACGAGGGTCGCGCCTCGGACTACGCCGCGGTGCAGCCGTCGGACCTGATCGGCGGGGCCAGCCAGGCTGCCCTGCTCGAGGGCATCGGCACCTTCCTGCTGGTCCTCACTGTGCTCTCCATGGCGCTGAACCCGGAGATCAGGCGCTGGGCGGCGCTCGGCATCGGCTCGTCGCTCGGCCTGCTGGTGATGGTGATCGGACCGCTCACCGGTGGCTCCTTCAACCCGGCTCGCTGGTTCGGGCCCGCCCTGGTGGGCAACGAGTTCGCCGACGTCTGGCCGTACGTGATCGGCCCGCTCGTCGGCGCGCTCGCCGCGACCGCTCTCTACAAGTACGTGATCGAGGGGCCGCAGGCCGCCGAAGGGTCCCAACCGGCGACTCGAAGCACCACCTAAGTGGCACCAAGCCCCCGCATCAGAGCCTGAGCTCGTGTTCCCGGGGGCGGCGACCGCGCCGCCCCCGGGTTCAGTGCTCGGACCAGATCCGGTAGCTTGCGCGCGTGCGGCGCGTCACCTTCTCGCGCAATTACACGCTGTCGCTGTCGCGCACTTGCCGTTGCTACTGCAAGTACTGCGCCTTCGCCACGCACCGTGCGCACCTGTACGCGCCCGATGAGGTCGAGCAGCGACTCGACGAGGCTCTGCGCCGAAACGCCAAGGAGCTCCTCGTGCTCACCGGCGAGCTGCCGGAGGTGAACCCGGAGGTCGCCCGGCGCCTGCGCGAATACGGCCACCGCGACTTCGTCTCCTACGTGGTCTGGACCTGTGAGCGGGCCCTGGAGCGCGGCCTGCTCCCACACACCAACCTCGGCGTCTTGAGCCGAGACGATCTCGAGCGCCTGCGCGAGGTGACCGCTTCGCAGGGCCTCATGCTCGAGTCGATCTCCGAGCGGCT
>JBOGZI010000024.1:0-9783 GCA_050697275.1 Solirubrobacterales bacterium
GTGCGGGCCGGCCTCGATCTCGACCAGCGCCATCACCCCGTCGACCTCCACCGAGCGCACCACGCCGGGGAAGCGATTGCGGGCGGAGAGCGCGTCGCCCGCCGTGTGGCGCGCGGGGCGGCGGGCGAGGCGCTCGACCTCGCGGCGCGGGACGCGGCGCCGGTTGGCCCCGTCGCGCGTGGTCCTCAGCTTGCCGGCCCGCTCCCAGCGCCGCAGCGTGTCGGCGCTGACGCCGAGGGCGCGGGCTGCATCGCCGAGCAGGAGTCCTGGATCGCGGGCCATCTTGGTTGCCTAAGCATTGCATAGGCACTGGGCCGGGAGGGAGTACGATTCACGGCCATGGCCAGTCGGGAGGTCGTGGACCGGCACGAGGCCGCGGGGCGGTACTTCGAGGCCGCCGGCCTGCGCAGCTTCGTGCGGGAGGAGGGCTCGGGCGAGCCGGTCGTGTGCCTGCACGGCGTGCCCTCCTCCTCGTTCCTCTACCGCAAGGTGCTGGCGGGGCTGGCCGAGCGCGGCCTTCGCGGCGTGGCGTTCGACCTGCCGGGGCTCGGCCTGGCCGAGCGGCCGCCCGCCTTCGACTACAGCTGGACCGGCCTCGGCCGCTTCGCCGCTGTGGCCGTAGACGCGCTCGGGCTCGATCGCTTCCACCTTGTCGTGCACGACATCGGCGGTCCGGTGGGCTTCGAGCTCGCGGCGGCGATGCCCGAGCGGGTGCGCTCGCTCACCCTGCTCAACACGATCGTCGAAGTTGACACCTTCAAGCGGCCCTGGTCGATGGAGCCCTTCGCCCGCCGCGTGATCGGCGAGGCCTACCTGGCCACACTCTCGAAGCCCGCCTTCCGGGTGCTCTTCAACCTGCAGGGGCTTGGCGACCGCTCGGCAGTCCCCAAGGAGGAGGTGGACGCCTACGTGGACCTCCTCAAGCGCGGCGATCGCGGTCGGGCCTTCCTGCGGATCATGCGCGGGTTCGAGCGGACCCGCGAGAAGCGAGACCTCTACGTATCGGCGCTGCGGGACGTGCCCTGTCCGGTCCAGGTCGTGTGGGGCGCAGACGACCCCGCCCTGCCCGTCGAGCGGCAGGGGGAAGAGGCTCGCCGGGCGGCGGGCCTCGACCGGATCGAGCGGCTCCCGGCAAAGCACTTCCTCCAGGAGGACCAGGCCGGCCCGGTCGCCGAGCACGTGGCCGCCCTCGCGGGGCTGGGTAGCATCGCCCGGCGATGAGCTTCGCCCGCGACGCCGCGACACACGACTACTACGACCGTCCCGCCCACGAGTACGACGAGTGGTACGAGGGGGTCGGGCTCTTCGCGGATCGCGAGCGGCGGGGCCGGCTCGAGGAGCTCGAGCGGTTCCTGGCCGAGGCCCGGCGGGTCGCGCCGGAGCTGGTGGTGGTCGACTCGGCGCTGCGGCCGGGCGTCGAGCCCGAGGGCTGGCAGGAGCGCGTGTTGAACGACGGCTCTCGGCATCGCGTGTTCAAGCGCTACCTCTCGCCCGAGCAGCTCACCGCCGAGCTCGGCGCGGAGATCCTTCACGCCGGCCGCTGGTTCGTGGCCGGCCGGGCCTCACGCGTCGGTTGACCGCCGGATGAGCGAACCGTTCACGCTCGTCCAGCTGACCGACCTGACGCCGTTGACGCTGCATGGATATCAACTGATATCATCCCCCTTATGCCCGATGTGCTCATCCGTGATGTCCCGGCAGAGGACCTTGCGCGCATCGATGCCCACGCCGCACGCTTAAAGCTCTCCCGCACGGAGTACCTGCGACGCCGCCTTCATCTGGAGGCTTCCCGTCCTTCGACGCCCGTGACCGCCGCCGACGTACAGCGGTTCGCATCTCGCTTCTCGGACCTCGAAGATCCCGAGGTCATGCGTCAAGCCTGGTCGTGACCACCGATGCGGAGGCGTCGGGCTGGCTGGTCGACAAGTCGGCGCTGGTCCGGCTCGCGACCAGCTCCGACATCGACGCGTGGACCAGCCGCATCGCGCGGGGCCTCGTGCGCATCACGACCGTCACGTTGCTCGAGATCGGCTACTCCGCGCGGGACGCGCAAGATCTCCGCGCGGGCCTGCGCGAGCCGCCCGTCGACTCGATGCCCGTCGAATATGCAACTCCGACCTCTGAGGACCGCGCCGTCGAAGTTCTCGCCCTGCTCGCCGACCGTGGCCTCCACCGGGCACCGTCCGTGCCGGACCTACTCGTCGCCGCTATGGCCGAGACCGCGGGCCTTGTCGTCTTGCACGACGACAAGGACTTCGAGCTCATCGCCGAGATCACAGGGCAGAGCACCGAGCGCCTCAACCCCTAACGCACCGAGCGACGCTGTTAGCGGATTCGCGGCGTTCGTACCGCAGACCGTCCCCATCTGGCCTTACTCAGGAGGAGGTGCTGCTCGATCGATGGAGCTAGCCGGACTCGAACCGGCGACCCCTTGAGTGCCACGCAAGTGCTCTCCCAGCTGAGCTATAGCCCCGGGAAGCCTGAAGTCTACTTCCTGGTTCACGCAGGCCCGGAGGATGCGATCCGCGATCTCGAAGGCTAGGTCGTAGCGCCCATGCTCACGATCGGCCTCAGTACAGGGATGCCTAGTTCCGTCGCCGCGGCGGCGATCTTCGTCTCCGCTATCGCTCCCTTCGTGTTCGAGTCCAGAACGAACACATGTTCCCACGAGGGGCGGACGGAAGATCAGCCCACGGACCGCGCCGGCGCTTCGCCCCAGAGCTGCTCCAGGCGGTAGTACTCGCGGGCGTCGGGCGTGAAGATGTGGACCACCACGTCGAGGTAGTCGAGCAGGATCCAGCGGGCCTCTCGCTCGCCCTCCGTTCGCCGGGGCAGCAGGCGCTCGGCGGCGTGCTTCAGGTCCTCGTAGACGGCGTCGTGGATCGCCTTGGTCTGACGCTCGGTGTTGCCCGAGCAGATCACGAAGAAGTCGGTGTAGGAGACGATCCCGCGCAGGTCGATCACGCGGATGTCGAGCGCCTTGCGGTCGGAGGCGATCGCCGCGATGCGCTCGGCCAGGGCGGCGGCGGCGTCGCCCGTCATGCCGAGACCTCCGCGGCGGCGGGCGCGCGGGCGGAGGCGCCCGCGCCGTACAGGCGCTTCGCCTCGATGTAGCTCGCCACCTTGTCGGGCACGAGGTAGCGGATCGGGCGTCCCTCGGCCACGCGGCGCCGGATCGCGCTCGACGAGACCTGGATGACCGGCATGTCCAGGTAGCGGATGCGGTCGGCCCCGCGCAGGCGTCCGATCTTGATCCCGATCGCGCTGCGCGACCAGTTCGTGCGCTCCACCACGGCCACGGTCGCCAGCGACAGCACGGCCTCCGGCTCGTGCCAGGTGGGGAGCGCCGCGGCCTGATCGCCGCCCAGGATCAGGAACAGCTCGTCGTCCGGCGCGCCGTCGCGCAGCTCTCGCAGCGTGTCCGCCATGTAGGAGGGGCCGGAGCGGTCGAGCTCGGCACGCGAGACCTCGAAGCGGCGGTCGTCGCTCACGGCCAGCTCCACCATCTCGAGCCTAGCCTCGGCACCGGGATCGCCCTCGAGCGAACGGTGCGGCGCCTGGCCGACCGGCATGAGCATCACCCGCTCGAGCTCGAGCTGCACGAGCGCCTCCTGCGCGCAGACCAGGTGCCCGACGTGCGGCGGGTTGAAGGCGCCTCCGAGGATCCCTGAGCGCAAGAGGGCTACTCGCGGACCTGCCCGGATCCCTCGATCACGAACTTGTAAGTCGTCAGCTCGCGCAGCGCGATCGGGCCGCGGGCGTGCAGCTTCTGGGTCGAGTTGCCGATCTCAGCGCCCATCCCGAACTCGTAGCCGTCGGTGAACCTGGTGGAGGCGTTGACGTAGACCGCGGCGGCGTCGACGGCGCCCGTGAACTCCTCCGCCGCCTCCTCCGAGGAGGTGACGATCGCCTCCGAATGCCCAGTGCCGTGCCGGTTGACGTGCTCGACCGCGTCGTCGAGCGAGCCCATGACTCCCACGGCCATCTTCATGCCGAGGTACTCGGTGTCCCAGTCCTCCGCTGTCGCCTCGCCGACCTCGGCCTCGGCGGCCGCCTCCCGAGTCCGCTCGTCGCCGACCAGCTCGACGCCGGCCTCGCTCAGCTCCCTGAGCAGGGGCGGCAGCAGTTCCGCGGCGACGCTCTCGTGCACCAGCAGCGTCTCGGCCGCGTTGCAGACGCCGGGTCGCTGCACCTTGGCGTTGTAGGCGATCCGCCCCGCCATCTCGAGGTCGGCGTCCTCGTGCACGTAGACGTGGCAGTTCCCGGCCGCCGCGTACATCACCGGGACCTTGGCGACCTCCTTGAGCGCGTGCTTGAGACCCTCGCCGCCGCGGGGGATGATCAGGTCCACCAGGCCCTCCTGGGCGGCCAGCTCCCCGAGCTGCTCGTGACCGCCCCCGGCCAGCAGGGACACGGACGACTCCGGCAGGCCGCCGGCGGCAAGCGACTCGCCGATCAGGCCGGCGAGCATCCCGTTCGAGGTCTCGGCGCTGCTCGATCCCCGCAGCACGGCGGCGTTGCCGCTCTTCAGGCAGAGCGCGGCGGCGTCGACCGTCACGTTGGGGCGCGCCTCGTAGACGATCCCCACCACGCCGATCGGCACCCGCTCCTTCCGCACCTGGAGGCCGTTCGCGAGCGTCGAGCTCTCGACCACCTCGCCGACCGGGTCCTCCAGCCCGGCGATCTCGCGCACGCCCGCCGCCATCTCGGCGATCCGCTCCTCGGTCAGCTTGAGCCGGTCGATCAGGGCGTCGTTGAGGCCCTCCTCCCGCCCGGCCTCGACGTCAGCCGCGTTGGCATCGAGCAGCTCGGCGCTGCGCTGCTCGAGGCGATCGGCGAGGTCACGCAGGCAGGCGTCCTTCGTAGCGCGGTCGGTCCGCGCGAGTACGTGCGACGCATCCTTCGCAGCCCGGCAGACCTCCTCGACACTCTGCGCGACGGTGGCCATGACCTAAGGGTAATGGCCGCCTCTGCGCCTAAGCGGCGGTCTTCGCGCAGGTGCGGGGCTCCCACCTCCCGTGGCAGGAAACCCCGCCCGTCCCCCTACTGGTGCGCTCGTACCCGAGATGGTCACGGCGAAACCGATAGTCGGGCGGGTGGCGCCGAGCGACGGCCCTCGCGCTCCTGCGCGAGTGCCGTCGCGCAGGCGACAGGACCCGCCCGCCTATACCTGGATCGCCTTGACCTCGAGGAACTCCTCGAGGCCGAACCGGCCGAGCTCACGGCCGTGGCCGGACTGCTTGACGCCGCCGAAGGGCGCCAGCGGGTTGAAGGTGGCGCCGTTGATCTGCACCTGGCCGGTGCGCATCCGGCGCGCCATCGCCTTGGCGCGCTCCGGGTCCTCCGACCAGACCCCGCCGTCGAGGCCGTAGATCGTGCCGTTGGCGATCTCCGCCGCCTCGTCCTCGTCCTCGTAGGGGATGATCGAGAGCACCGGCCCGAAGATCTCCTCCTGGGCGATCGTCATCTCCGGCTTCACCTCGGAGAAGACCGTCGGGCGCACGAAGTAGCCGCGTTCGAGCCCGTCGGGTGCCTCCGGGCCGCCGGCGACCAGCTTCGCCCCCTCCTGCTCCCCCTTCTCGATGTACTCGCGGACCCGGTCCCGCTGGGCCTCGGAGACCAGCGGCCCGAGCCTCGTCTTCGAGTTGAAGGGATCCCCTGGTCTCATCTTCTCGGCCACCGCCGCCGCGACCTGCTCGGCCTCCGCGAGCTTCTCGCGCGGGACGAGCATCCGGGTGTGGGCACTGCAGGTCTGGCCCGAGTTGAGGAAGCAGTTGGCGACCCCGAACGGCACCGCCGCAGAGAGGTCGGCGTCGTCGAGGATCACGTTGGCGGACTTCCCGCCCAGCTCCAGCGAGACCCGCTTGATCGTCTCTGACGCGACCTCGCTGACCCGCCTCCCCGCGCGGGTCGAGCCGGTGAAGGAGACCATGTCGATGCCGGGATGGGCGGCGATCGCCTCGCCGACCACCGGGCCGAAGCCGGTCACCAGGTTGAAGACGCCCGCCGGCAGCCCGAGCGAGTCGATGATCTCCGCCAGCACGAAGGCGCTGAGCGGCGTCACCTCGCTCGGCTTCACGATCACGCTGTTACCGGCCGCGAGCGCCGGCGCCACCTTGGCGCAGATCTGGTGCAACGGGTAGTTCCAGGGCGTGATGCAGCCCACCACGCCGACGGGCTCCCGCACGATCAGCGAGTTGCCCACCTGCTCCTCCCAGGCGACCTCCCCGGCAACCTGCGGCATCGCCCCGAAGTCCATCGCCGGCAGGCCGGCCTGGATCGTGCGCGCCTGGGAGAGCGGCATCCCGACCTCTGCCGCGATCAACGCCGCGAGCTCGTCGCCCCGCTCGGCGAGCCCGGCCGAGATCGCGGCACAGGCCTCGACCCGGGCCTCGACGGGGGTCGCCGACCAGGATTCGAAGCCCGCCCGCGCGGCGGTGGCGGCAAGGTCGATGTCCTCGCGGGTGCCCTCCGGGACGCGGCCGATCACCTCCTCGGTGGTCGAGTCGATCACCTCGATCGAGCCGGCAGCTGCCGGCTCCACCCACTCCCCTCCGACGTAGAGACGATCGCGGACGATCTCCTCGGTCGGATGGCCCGTCTGCGTCGCCTCGGGTGCCTCGGTAGCCAAGCTAGCTCCCTTCGCCGTCTAGGCCGGCTGTGCGGCCTTGGTCTTCTTCTGGTCCGCCTCGGCAGCGCCCGCGTCGTCCCCGATCGCCTCCGCGGTGCGGTGGGCGAGCGCCATGATCGAGACCATCGGGTTGGTGCCCGAGGAGGTCGGGAAGGCGCTCGCGTCGCCGATCCAGACGCCGCTCGCGTCGTGCAGCTCGCCGTAGGGCCCGGCGACCGAGCTTGCGGGGTCGGTGCCCATCCGGCAGGTGCCCATCTGGTGGGCGCTGAACAGCTTGTAGCCGCCGGCGCGGAGCGGGATGCGCCCGATCCGGGAGATGAAGGCCTCGAGGTCCTCGCCCCGCCGCCAGGTCGGGGCGCCCTCGGCCAGCGGCGCGATCTGGTGCGCGCCGGCCGCCTCGTGCAGGCGGACCTGGCCCTCGATGCCGCGGATCAGGTTGGCGCGGTCGAGCTCGTCGTCCACCGGGTACGCCGGGACAGCCTCGCCGTTGGCGTCCACCGTCACCCGGCCATGCCCGCGGTCACGGGTGAGCCCGATGAAGGTGCCGGTGAAGCGGAAGTCCTGCATCGCCTGCTTGTGGTCGGCCCCGGAGACCCAGGGCGTCGCCGAGCCGATCAGGCCGGGCGCGTACTGGGCGGTCTCGATCAGGACGCCGTAGCCCTCGCCAGTATCGGCAAGCTCGTCGACCAGGCCCGCCTGCGGGGCGCCCCACCAGGCCTCGGTCTCGGTGCCATAGAGAGCGCCCACCACGGTGGATGGGTGCAGCCGCAGGTAATCGCCTACCGCGGGCCCGCCGATCCCGGAGCGCAGAAGCAGTGCCGGCGACTCGAGCGAGCCGCAGGCGACGACGACGCGCGGGGCCCGCACCGTGACCCGCGCCCCCTCCCCCGACGGCTGCCCGTCCGGCCCGGTCGGCTGCCAGACGGCCTCGACGCCGGCGGCGCGGCCATCCTCCACCTGGATCCGATCCGCGCGGGTGTGGGTGAGGAAGCGGGCGCCGTGCCCCTGGGCGTCGGCGAGCCAGGTCCGATCGGCGCTCCGCTTGCTGCCGGACTGGTCGCCGAAGCCGAGGTAGCCGGCCATCTCCGGGCTGTAAGTCTCGGGATCGGCGTTGCGGACGATCGTCTCGAAGCTCCAACCGAGCGCGTCGGCCCCCTCCTTCAGGTGCCGCTGCGTCCCGTTCAGATCGCTGCAGCGGTCGTTGACCCCTATCCGAGCCAGCACCGTGTCGAGGTGGCGGTCGAACTCGGGCCCGTCGACGCCCTCCAGCCCGTGCTCCGCCCACTGCTCGCGCACCCAGGGGCGGGTGCGCAGGCAGTTGGTCCAGTTGATCGTGGTGCAGCCTCCGAGCGTGGTACCCGCGACGAGGCTGACGTTGCCGTCGGAGGTCGGGTTCGGGCCGCCGCGCCAGAACATCTCCTGGTCGGCCTAGAGCTCGAGCTGGGCGAAGTCGGACTCGTTGAAGTAGCCCGCCGCCTCGAGCACCACCACGTCGAGGCCCCGCTCGGCGAGCACGGCCGCGCAGACCGCCCCGCCCGCGCCGGAGCCGACGATGCAGACGTCTGCCTCGAGCGTCTCCTCCGCGCCCTTGGGCTGATGGATCTCGAGCGGCTTGGGCACCTCGGGCGGGGGCGAGATCGGCCCCGGGTAGCCGAAGGTCCGCCAGTTCGGGTTCTGGCCGGTCTCGGGGTCCGGCGCGCCGTAGTGCAGGAAGAGGGTCATGTTGATCAGGGCGCCGACCCCGGCGGCGGCGTCGGGTCCGGAGAGCGCGATGTTGCGGAGTATCTGCTCACGCGACTCCTGTGATGGCGCGCGCAGCAGTCCCTGCCCGCCGATCGCCCCGAGCAGCTCGGCGAGGCCGGCCCGCATCTCCGGGTCGGGGATCTCCTCGATCAGCTGGGCGGCGGCTTCGGGCACCCCGAGGTCGCTCGCCTTCCGCGCCCAGAGCCCGTCGGGGTCCCGGTCCCGCTCGATCGCCGGGACCACCGTGTCGCAGACCGCCTCGAGCACGGCGCGGTCAGCGTCGCCCAGCGTCTCGGCTGCGGCCCTCTCCTCAGCCACGACCCCGGACTCTACCCGCAGCTACTGCTCTTCGCGCAAGGGAGGCGCGGTCGACCCGGATCGCAGCGGAGCCGACGCTCAGCGCTTCAGCTTTACCTTGACGACCTGAACCGAGGGGCTGCCGAAGGTCGGCGTGAAGGCGATCCTGATCTTCGCCTTGATCCTGACGTTCTTCTTGCCCTTCTTCTCCGCCTTGCGCTTGAGTAGCTTGATCGCGGTTTTGGTCGGCTTCAGCACCAGGGGGATCTGGCCGGCCGCGCCGACCGGGGCGGCTGCCCTCTTCAGCAGCTTGCGCTTCTTCTTCGTCTTCGCGGCCGCGACGTGGCCGATCCCCACAGCGAGGCGGTCGCCGGCCTCGAAGGTCCCCGGGTTCGGCAGGGTCGCCACCAGCTTGACCCTGGCCTTCTTCTTCGGCTTGCGCTTTTCAAGCGTGAAGGTCGAGGTCGGCTCAATGTCGGCGTTGACGGCAATCTCCCGGCGCGTGCGCGGGTCCGGGGGGTTCGTGGGCGGTGTAGCGGACCCATCGGCGAGGGGTGGCTCCCAGTAGTCGCTCACACCTGCGTTGCTGACGAGGTACTCCCCGCCGGCGTTATCGCAGCAATCGATCCCGATCCGGTCACCGATCTGGATCGGCAGCTGGGCCAGGAAGGTGCTGACGGCATTCAAGGTGGGCGTCACCGTGGCCGAGGTCCCGGCGCCGAGGTAGGGCGGGCGGATCACCCGGAGAGCTACCGGACTGACCTCGTTCCCCGACTTGATTCGCCACCGGACCACGGTCCCGTTCACCGGCGAGGCGACGCCGCCGGGCGCAAGCGAGGCGGCGGGGAGGTCGGCCTGGCCGTAGGTGCAGCCCAGGCCGCAGTCGTCGCCGCTGTCGATGGCCCGCCCCAGGTTGCTCCCGATGGTCACTACCGCCTCAGCCGGTGCGGCCGTTGCCAGCGCCATCAACGCCGCCGCCGCAATACCCGCCACTCGCAGTCGGTACATGGCTCCCACCCAATCCCGCGGGATGAGACCAGGCAAGCCAGTCTTAAGAATCCGCCTACTCATGAGGTCCTCCCCGATGCTCGAGCGTCACCATTTACCAACAC
>JBOGZI010000025.1:0-2871 GCA_050697275.1 Solirubrobacterales bacterium
ACCGTGTGGTGCTCATCGAGCTGGGGGTCGGTGTCGGGGAAGTCGGCCCGCGCGTGTGCTCCGCGGCTCTCCTGGCGGAACAGCGCGGATCGCGCCACGAGTCGCGCGAGCGGATGCGGGTCGTCAAGCAGCGGTCTGAGGCCCTCGGCGTCGCGTTCGAGACCGGCGTGCCGCCACATCGCCTTACGGGTCTCCCGCGTCGGCGCAGGAGCGATGTCGGGCGGCGGCGCTGCGGTCGTGGAGGTGGGTGACGGCTCGTCGAGTGCGCGCAGCGCCGCCCGGCGGCCGAACACGAAACACTCGGACAGCGAGTTCGAGGCGAGCCGGTTGGCACCGTGCAGGCCGGTGCAGGCGCACTCGCCGACGGCGTACAACCCGGCCAGGGAGGAGCGGCCCTCGAGGTCGGTGGTGATGCCGCCCATCACGTAGTGGGCGGCCGGGGAGACCGGCACCGGCTGCTCCGCCGGGCGCTGGCCGGCCTCGCGCAGCGCCTCGAAGATGTTGGGGAAGCGGGCCTCGCTCAGGCCGCGCAGGTCGAGCAGGACGTGGTCGGTCCCGTCGCTTTGCATCCGGTCGAGGATCGCCAGTGTGACCACGTCGCGTGGGGCCAGCTCGTCGGTGAAGCGCCTCCCGTTCGCGTCGAGCAGCGTCGCGCCCTCTCCCCGCACCGCCTCGGTGACCAGCAGCCCGTCGGCCTCGCTTCCCGGCGCGGCCAGCGCGGTCGGATGGAACTGGCAGAGCTCCAGGTCGGCCAGCTCGGCGCCCGCGGCCGAGGCGATCACCGCTCCGGCGCCGATCGCGCCCCACGGGTTGGTCGTCCTCGCCCAGAGCGCGGCGGCGCCGCCGGTCGCCAGGATCGTCGCGGTCGCCTCGATCCGGCCGGACTCCGTGATCACCCCGTGGCAGCGCTCGCCGTCGCTCCAGAGCGCGATGACCGAGGTCTGCTCCGCCACCTCGATCCGCTCGTCGGCCGCCGCCCGCACGGTGAGGCGCTCGGTGATCAGCCGCCCCGTCCCCGCCCCGCCGGCGTGCACGATGCGCCGCCGCGAGTGGCCGCCCTCGAGCGCCAGCGCCAGGCGGCCGTCGGGATCGCGGTCGAACTCGACGCCCCGCTGCTCCAGCTCGGCGACGACCGCGGGGGCCTCTCGAGCGAGCATCTCGGCCGCCGACGGGCGGCAGGCGCGCCTGCCTGCGGCGATCGTGTCCCGGGCATGCAGCTCGGGGGAGTCGTCCTCCCCGATCGACGCCGCCAGCCCGCCCTGGGCCCAGAAGCTCGAGCTCTCGCTGAGCTGCTTGCGCGAGACCAGTACGACCCGGGCGCCGGCCTCGGCGGCGGTGAGGGCGGCGTAGAGTCCGGCGGCGCCACCGCCGACCACGGCCACGTCAACGGTGGGGTTCCGGCCCATTCAGCGCCCCGTCCAGGAACCCCTCGCCGTCGATGACGGCCCCGGATCGCCGCCATGCGGCGTCCTCAGTTGCCCGAATAGCACCACTATTCGGGCTCCCTGCGTCCTTGCCTGTCGGCGCCTGGGGCTCGTCATTTCCTGGCGAGTGTTCCCGGACTGGGCACTGAGGCGATTACCGTACCCGGCCCGTGGGCCTGTACGTCCGCCATCCCAGCTCCTTTCGGCACGACACCGGCGGTCATCCCGAGAACGCCCAGAGGCTCACCGCGATCGAGGAGGCGCTCTCGGCGCGCGACTGGCTGGGCCTGGAGCGGGTGGACGCCCCGGTCGCCGAGCCCGAGCAGCTGCGCCGAGTCCATGACGCCGCCCACGTCAACCGGATCGAGAGCCTCTCGGCGGCGGGCGGGGGGATGATCGACCTCGACACGGTCGCCAGCGAGGGCTCCTGGGAGGCCGCGCTCCACGCGGCGGGGGGCGCGATCGCCGCGGCGGAGCGGCTGCTCGACGATCGAGGCGGGTTCGCCTTCTGCGGCCTGCGCCCACCTGGCCACCACGCGGAGCGGGACCGGGCGATGGGCTTCTGCCTGTTCAACAACGTCGCGGTCGCCGCCGCCCAGGTGATTGCCGAGCGGGGGATCGAGCGCGTGCTGGTGCTCGACTGGGATGTCCACCACGGCAACGGCACCGAGGCGATCTTCTACGACTCCGACCAGGTCCTCTACGCGAGCATCCACCAGAGCCCGCTCTACCCCGGCACCGGCGCCCCGGGAGACGTCGGCACCGGTCGCGGGGCGGGCTACACGGTGAACCTGCCGGTGCCGCCGGGAAGCGGCCCCGACGAGTTCCACGCGCTGGTCCAGCACGTGGTGGCGCCGATCGGGAGGGAGTGGCGCCCGGGCCTGCTCTGCATCTCGGCCGGCTACGACGCCCACCGCGACGACCCGCTCGCCGAGTGCCGCCTCGACGAGGCCGCCTACGGGGCGATGGCGGCGAGCATGCGGGAGCTGGCGGCCGAGCTCGAGGTGCCGATCCTGGTCTGCCTCGAGGGGGGCTACGCCCTCGGGGCGCTGGCGGCCTCCGTGGTCGCGACCCTCGACTCGCTCTCCGACGGTGCGTCTCCGCCCGAGGCGCCCGAGGCGCCCGCCCGCTCTCATCGCGAGCGGCTGGCCCGCCACTGGCCCTGCCTGGGGTGAGCCCGGCTCAGGCCGTGAGCCGCTGCTTGAGCTCGGTCAGGAAGTCCTTGGGCAAGCCGGGGATCGAGTGGAGGTCCTCTACCGACTCGAAGCCGTCCCGCCGCTCGCGGTAGGCGATTACCCGGGTCGCCTGGGTCACCGACATCCCGAGCTGTCGCAGCTCCTCGAAGGTCGCCCGGTTGACGTCGACCCGCGGTCCGCCGGGCGCGGACGTCGAGGCCTCCTCCGCTTCGGCCACGCCCGCGCCCGGCCCGGGCGATGCCTCGCCGCGC
>JBOGZI010000026.1:0-6223 GCA_050697275.1 Solirubrobacterales bacterium
GAGCACGCCGGGCCACGGCCTCGCCATCGGCTCCGACGTGCTCCGCTCGCGCCCCGGCGCGGGCCGCGTTGCCGGCCGTCCACAGCGCCCATCCCGCCGCAACCGCCTGGACCGCGAGCGCGACGCAGAGGGCGAGGGCCGGCAGCAGCGCGACCAGCTCCACGGAGGCCTGCCCCAGTCGGGACCTCCGCTTCGCCTCCGCTCGGGCTCCGGGCACCATGCCGGCGACGCTAGGCGGAGCGAGCGCGCGGGACCGGCGCGCTCCGTCACGAATCCGTCGCGGCTAGCTCACGCGAAAGCGATCAGGCGAGCGGCGGGCCGGGCCGGCTAGCCGTATCTGGTCGCGTCGCGCCAGACCAGGAAGATCGCGCCGACCGCGCCGGCCATCAGCGCGATCCAGAGCAGGATGCCGCCGCTCCAGTCGCTGAGCTCCTCGTAGCCCGCGATCAGCAGCGCCATCACCCCCAGCGCGCCGAACAGGATCGCCCGGCGCCCGTCGGAGAGGGTCATCAGGGTGAGCTGCTGGTCGCGATAGAACCGGAACCCGAACCAGGCGATCGCCGCCAGGAAGGCGAGCAGGAGCGCGGTCAGCACGGTCTCCGCCGCGTCGCCGCCGCCCGGGGCGAGGTCGACGACCAGCGCCAGGGCGAGGATGATCGCCACGTTTCGTACCGTCTGCAGCACGGGCCCGATTCTAAGCCGGTCGACGTGTCCCCCCGCCGGTCGCGGGGGGCGGTGGAGCGATACGGTTGCCGGAGTAGATGGCAGCCACGTCTACCCGCTCAGAGCCCCGCGGCGACTCCGAGCTTCCGGACCTCGCACTGCGCTTCGCGCGGCGCGCCCACCTCGGCCAGTACCGCAAGCAGGACCACGAGCAGTTCGTCGAGCATCCGATCGCCGTGGCGGAGCTGCTCTCCCAGCGCGGCTTCGAGGAGCCGGTGCTGGCAGCCGCCTATCTCCACGACGTCGCCGAGAAGACCGAGATCGGGCTCGACGAGATCCGCGAGCGCTTCGGTCCCGAGGTCGCCGGACTGATCGATCGCCTCAGCGAGGATCCCGAGATCGCCCCGTACGGCGAGCGCAAGCGGGCGCTCCGCCGCCGCGTGCTGGAGGCGGGGCCGGACCCGGTGGCGATCTACGCCGCCGACCGGGTCGCCAACATGCGCGACTGGCGGCGGGTCGCCCCCGAGAGGCGCGAGCGGATCGCGCGGCGGCTCGGGACCTCGGTCGAGGAGCGGCTCGAGCTCTGGGGAGAGGACCTCGAGGAGCTCTCCGGGCTGGAGCCTGAGCCCCCCTTCCTGGCCGAGATCGAGGCCGAGCTGCGCACGCTGCGCGACGAGGTCCGCCCGGCCTAGCGCTCGGCCTGGCTCAGCCCGGCTCGCCTGTAGAGGGGCAGCACTCCCCAGAGCACCACGAGGGTGATCCCGATCGCGGCGGTGAAGACGATCGGCCCGGGGAACTTGAAGAGCAGGTCGCTGATCAGCAGCACGGCGCCGGTCAGCGAGATCGAGAGCACCGCGAGCCCGGCGATAGTCAGCCGGTTGGAGACCCGGACCAGGTTCTCCTTGTCGCGCTTGCGGAAGAGCAGCCGGTGGTGGGCCGTGGGGGCGATCAGCAGAGCGGTGGCGACGGCGGTGGAGAGCAGCACCCCGAAGTAGAGGTTGCGCTGGAAGGAGTCGAGCCGGTCGAAGCCCGCCGCGAAGGGCACGGTGAGCAGGAAGGCGAAGAGGATCTGCACCCCCGGCAGCGCCACCCGCAGCTCCTGCAGCAGCTCCGCCATGTTGCGGTCGGCGCGCTCGGCAGGCGTCTCGCGCCGCCGCCCGGGCCGGCGGGCGGCCCCTCCCCCACTGGTCCGTCGCGCCGCCATCGCTACTTGGATGTCATCACGAACAGGCCGAGGGCGATCCCCCCGATGGTGACCGCCAGCGCCACGGCGGTGAGGGCGCCCGCCAACAGGGTCAGCACCGACCGCTCGT
Organism: Solirubrobacterales bacterium; assembly: GCA_050697275.1. GTDB lineage: Bacteria > Actinomycetota > Thermoleophilia > Solirubrobacterales > 70-9 > JBOGZI01. Next base: position 1,977 of record JBOGZI010000026.1, read on the forward strand.
CCCTGGCCAGCGCCGCGACCCGCACGGTGCCGAAGATCACCAGGGAGAAGCTCGCGGTGATCCCGATCCCGCCGATCAGGGAGGCGACGACTGTCTGCAGCAGCTCCTTGGTCTCGATCACGGTTGCGATCATGCGCCACCGCCCGCCGGCAGGGGCGAGCCCTGGTTGAGGCGGCGGATGAAGAGCAGCAGCCCGGCCGCCAGCGCCGCGGCGGCGATCACCACGGGCCCCGCCGCGCCGGTCCCGAACAGCCGGCTGACGCCGTAGGTCGCGGCACCGACCACCCCCGCGCAGGGGAGCGTCAGCAGCCAGGCGGTGACGATGTTGCCGGCGATCCCCCAGCGCACCGCCGAAACCCGCTTGCCCGCCCCGGCCCCCATCACCCCGCCGCTGATCACCTGGGTGGTGGAGAGGGGGAAGCCGAAGTGGGTTGAGGCGAGGATCACGGCCGCGCCCGCCCCCTGCGCCGAGAATCCCTGCGCCGAGTCCATTTTGATGATCCGGGTGCCCATGGTGCGGATGATCCGCCAGCCGCCGGTGTAGGTCCCGAGCGCGATCGCGGTCGCGGCCGAGACCACCACCCAGAACGGGACGCCGGCATCCGACGCCAGCGTGCCGTTGGCGATCAGCGCCAGGGTGATCACCCCCATCGTCTTCTGGGCGTCGTTGGTGCCGTGGGCCAGCGCCAGCATCCCCCCCGATACGACCTGCCCCCATCGGAACCCCCGGGTGACCGGGCCCGGGCGCTCCCGTCCCACCACCCCGTAGGCGATGTTGATCGCGATCACGCCGACCACGAAGGCGACCAGCGGCGCGACCACCGCCGGAATCAGGACCTTGCTCGTCAGGCCGTCCCCGAGCACCGCGTCGGCGCCCGCCGCGGCGAAGGCCGCCCCGACCACCCCGCCGATCAGGGCGTGCGACGAGCTCGAGGGCAGCCCGTAGTACCAGGTCAGCAGGTTCCAGCTGATCGCCCCGATCAGGCCGGCGAAGACGACCGTGGGGGTGATCGCCCCGCCGTCCACCACGTCCTTGGCGACGGTCGCGGCGACCTCGAGTGAGATGAAGGCGCCGATGAAGTTGAACAGCGCCGCGTAGGCGACCGCCAGCCGCGGCGGCATCGCCCGGGTGGAGATCGAGGTGGCGACCACGTTGGCCGTGTCGTGGAAGCCGTTGGTGAAGTCGAAGATCAGCGCCGTGCCGACGACGATGACGAGGATCAGGTCTGAGTCCATGCGCGGCTCAGGCGTTCTTGATGACGATTCCCTCGAGGATGTGGGCCGCCGTCTCGGTCGAGTCGATCGCGCGCTCGAGCACCGCGAAGATGTCCTTCCAGCGGATCACCACCATCGGGTCGATCCGGCCCGCGAACAGGGCCGCGACCGCGTCCCGGTAGATGCGGTCACCGTCGTTCTCGAGGCGATGGATCTCGATCCAGTAGGGATCCAGCTCCTTGAAGTCCTTCAGGTTCTGGAGGGCCGTGTAGAGCTGCTCGCACGCGTTGACCAGCACCTTCGCGAGAGCGAGGGCCTGGTCCATCGGCGCCTCAATCTGGTAGAGGCCGAGGAAGTCGGCGGCCTCCTCGATGTAGTCGACGATGTCGTCCATCTGTGTGGCGAGCGCATAGATGTCCTCGCGGTCGATCGGGGTGACGAAGGTCGTGTTGAGCCGCCGGACGATGTCGTGGGTGATCCGGTCCCCCTCCTGCTCGGCCTTGAGGATGTCGCGGGCCAGCCCGCTGTCCTCGGGCCACTGCTCGAACATGTCGCGCAGCAGCTTCGAGGCGCGCAGGGTGTTCTGCCCTCCCTCGACGAAGAGATCGAAGAAGACGCGGTCCTGGGGGACTAGCGAGAAGCGGGCCACGGCGGCGCCAAACTAGCAGAGGCCCCGAGAGCCCCAGGGAGCCCGGCGGCGTCAGACCGCCGTCGGCGTCGCGGGCTCGGAGCGCTCGGCATGCAGCTCCATCAGCTCGCGCTGGAGGTTGCGGGGCTGGGTGCGAGGGCGCGCGTCAGCGCGACCCGTTTCATGCTGGGGCGTGCGGCGAGACCAGACGCCGTCCTGCCCGAGGCTCCACGAGCTGGTGTTGTCGGCGAAGGAGCGGTCGAGCACGTCGGCCAGCTCGCCCCGCAGCGCCTCGTCCTCGACCGGCACCAGCAGCTCGACCCGGTTGTAGAGGTTGCGGGGCATCAGGTCCGCGGAGCCGATCAGGACGCGGTGATCGCCCGGCCGCTCGAAGGAGTAGATCCGCGAGTGCTCGAGGAAGCGGCCGAGGATCGAGACGACGCTGATCTTCTCGGAGACCCCCGCCACCCCGGGGCGCAGCGCGCAGATCCCGCGCACGTTGAGCTCCACCTGGACGCCGGCCTGCGAGGCGCGGTACAGCGCCCGGATGCAGGGCGCGTCCAGCAGCGCGTTCATCTTCATCCGGATCCGGGCGGGCGCCTCGGGGGAGTGGGCCTCGATCGTGCGCTCGATCTCCTCGACGATCCCCTCCTTCAGGTTGAAGGGGGCGATCCGGACCCGGCGGTAGGCCTTGGGGCGGGCGTAGCCGGTCAGGTAGTTGAACATCTCCGCGATGTCGGCGCCGATCTCCGGGTCGGCGGTGAACAGGCCGTGGTCGGTGTAGAGCCGGGCGGTCTTCGGGTTGTAGTTGCCGGTGCCGATGTGGACGTAGTTCCGCACGCCGTCGCCCTCGCGCCGGGCCACCAGGATGCACTTGACGTGCGTCTTCAGCTCCGGGATTCCGTAGACGACGTGGACTCCGGCCTCCTCCAGGGAGCGCGCCCAGCGGATGTTGGCGCTCTCGTCGAAGCGGGCCTTCAGCTCCACCAGGCAGACCGCCTGCTTGCCGCGCTCCGAGGCCTCGATCAGGCCCGGCACCAGCGGCGAGTCGGCGCTGGTCCGATAGACGGTCTGCTTGATCGCTAGCACGTTCGGGTCCTCTACCGCCTGGCGCACGAAGGCCTCCACCGAGCTGGAGAACGAGTCGTAGGGGTGGTGGACGAGGATGTCGCCCTCGCGCATCGCCGCCAGCACATCGACCTCGCGATGGGCCTTGCCCTGCTGGAGCTGCGGCGGGGTGACTCCCTGCCAGACCGGGTAGCGGAGCTCCGAGTACCCGGGCAGCTCGACCACGTCCATCAGGTCGTCTACGCCGAGCAGCCCCGGGACCTCGTAGACCTGGTTGTCGGCGATCTGCATCGCGTCGACCAGCTGGTCGCGCAGGCGGGGCTCCATCTCCGGCGCCACCTCGAGCCGTACGACCTCGCCGAAGCGCCGGCGCCGCACCTCCTCCTCGACCGCCAGCAGCAGGTCGTCGGCCTCATCGGAGACGTCGTAGTCGGTGTCCCGGGTGACCCTGAAGAGCGAGTGGTGGACGATCTCCATCCCGGGGAAGAGGTCGTCGAGGTTGTCGGCGATCACCTGCTCCAGCGGCACCAGGGTGTGGCCGTCGCCGATCGCCAGGAAGCGGTGGAGCAGCTCCTTCGGGACCTTGACTCGCGCCGCGACCTCCTCGTCCTTCTCGGGATGGCGGAGCAGGACGCCGATGCTCAGCGAGAGATTGGAGATGTACGGGAAGGGACGGCCGCGCCCGATCACCAGCGGGGTCAGCGCCGGGAACACCTGCCCCTTGAAGATCCGCTCCAGCTCGTCGCGCTCCTCCTCGCTGGCGTCCCCGAGCGCGATGATCCGGATCCCGTGCTCGGCGAGGGCGGGGCGCAGATCGTCGGCGAAGCAGCGCCGCAGTCGCTCACGCAGCGCGATCGTGCGCTCGCGGATCCGCTCGATCGTGTCCTGCGGGGAGAGCCCGTCGGCGCCGCGGGCGTCGATCTTGCCCTCGACCTTGTCGTGCAGCCCGGCCACCCGGACCATGTAGAACTCGTCCAGGTTGTCCTCGTAGATCGCGCAGAACTTGACCCGCTCGAGCAGCGGCACCTGCGGGTCCTCGGCCAGCCGCAGCACCCGATCGTTGAAGTCGACCCAGGAGAGCTCGCGGTTGAAGTAGAGGGAGGGATCGGTGAGCTCGGGGACCTCCGCCGGCCGGCCGGCGGCGGGACCGGACGTCGCGCCCGCGCCCTCCTCGGCGGTGCGTTCAGGCGCCTCGGATGCCTCTCGGGTCGCCCTCTCGCTCATGGGTCCACGATAGCGGCGGCGCGCCGGCGGGCTGTGAATCGAGATCCGGCGCCCCGGCGGCGGCCCGCGCCGCCCGGCGCGCCTCCCGGGCGCGCTTCAGGTAGTCGTCCAC
>JBOGZI010000027.1:0-3085 GCA_050697275.1 Solirubrobacterales bacterium
CAGCCACTCGCCCACCGGCGCGTCCTCGCGACCGCCGGAGGGATCGCTCAGCACCAGGAAGAGCGCCAGCCCTCCGGTCACCACCAGCGCCGCCAGCACGTCGCGGCGGGTGATGTGCTGGGCCGAGAGCCAGACGCCGAGCGGCAGCGCCGCGACGATCGTGGTGGCGAGGATCGGCTGCACCACCACCAGCGAGCCGACCCCGAGCGCCCCCGCCTGCAGCCCGTAGGCGACCCCGTAGGCCCCGATTCCCGCCAGCCAGACCGGATGGCGCGCCATCTTGATCAGCAGCCCCGCGCTCGCCTCCGCCGCCTCGGGCGCCTCCATCGCCACCCGCTGCTGTAGCACCGTGCCGAGCGCGAAGACCGCCGCCGAGCCCAGGGCGAGGATCTCCGCCATCCCCCGCACCCTATGCGGCCGCGGCCCTCCCTACTCGACCAGGTGGGCGGCGAAGCGCGCCGCCGCCTCGGGGCCGGCGACGTGGAGGTAGAAGGCCGGCTCGATCAGCTCGACCTCGATCACGCACGGCTCGCCCCGCGGGCCGCTGACCAGGTCCACCCGCGCATACAGCGGCGGGGTGCCCGGCAGTGACGCCGGACCCACCTCGCCGGCGGCGAGCAGCGCGATGACGTGGTCGGTGACCTCGACCGCCGAGGGCGGCGGCTCCACCGGCTTGTAGGTGCCGCCGAAATGCTCGTGGATCCGGAACTCGCCCTCGGCCGGCCTCTTCAGGATCGCGTGCGAGAGCTCGCCGCGGAAGAAGGCGATGCTGAGCTCGCCGGAGCGCCCGATCGACCCGAGGAAGGGCTGGACCAGGCTGGGCTCGCCGATCTCCTCCAGGGCCGCGGCGACCTCGTTCGGGCCGACCCGGCGCAGCCGCTGGGCGCCGAGGTCCACAACCGGCTTCACCACGATCCGCTTCCAGCCGCGGCGGGCGGCCTCCTCGGCGGCCTCCCCCTCCTCCCCCACCTCCGACCAGACCGTGGGGATGATCGGCACCTCGGCCTCGGCCAGCTCGGCGAGGTAGCGCTTGTCGAGGTTCCACTCGACCAGCTCGCGCGGGTTCTCCAGTCGTGTCTCGCCCTCAACCCGGCCAAGCCACTCGCGAAACTCGCCGAGCCGCTGGTTGTAGTCCCAGGTCGAGCTGAGCTGGACCAGGTCGAAGGACGACCAATCGACGCCGGAATCGTTCCAGGCCGGCTGCTCCGCCTCGGCCCCGAGCTCCGCGAGTGCGTCGCTCAGCGGCCCGGCGTCGGCGTCCGGGACCGGCGGGTCCTCGCAGGTGGCGAGCGCGATGCGCAAGCGCCGCAGCCTATTGCGATGACTCCGGCTACGAGGCGGAGCGCGCCGACGGGAAGCGCTTTCGCAACACCGAGGTCCTCACCTTCGACGGCGAAAAGCTCGCGAAGGCCGAGGTCTACTTCGGCTGGGACCTCTAGTCAGGACGGCGATAGGCTGGCGCGCCGTGGCCCGCCTGCCCTTCGTCGATCCGGACGCCGCGCCGGAGCCCGTGCGCGAGGCGCTCGACGCGATGCCGCAGCCGCTCGGCCTATTCCGCATGGTCGCCCACGCCAGCACCGCCTTCCGGCCGTGGCTCCGCTACGGCCTGGTGCTGCTCTCGGAACTCGAGCTCGATCCGCTCCTGCGCGAGCTGGTCATCCTCCAAGTGGCCCACACCGAGGGCGCGGAGTACGAGTGGGTCCAGCACACCGGGATCGCCAAGGCGGTCGGCGCCACCGACGAGCAGATCGCCGCGATCGAGGCCGGGGAGCTGGAGAGCCCCGAGCTCGACGAACGCCAGAGCGCCGTGCTTCGGGTCGCCCGAGCGGTGGTCGCCGAGGGCGCCGCTCCCGAGGACGAGGTGAAGGCCTTGGCCGAGCTGCTTGGCCCGCGGCAGATGGTCGAGCTGCTGCTGGTGATCGGCCAGTACATGGGGGTCGCGCGGCTCGTCGCCACTCTGGGGCTGGAGCCGGACCCGCCGCTGGGCGCCGGCGATCTCAGGGGAGACGGTTCGGACGGCGCCAACCAGTGAGCGGCCGCCTCGACGGCAAGACTGCGATCGTCACCGGCGCCGGCCAGACGCCGGGCAAGAAGATCGGCAACGGCCGCGCCACCGCGATCACCTTCGCCCGGGAGGGAGCGGAGGTGCTGGCCGTGGACATCGACCGCGAGGCGGCCGAGGCCACCGCCAAGGAGATCGGCGATGCCGGGGGGCGCTGCGAGGTCGCGGTCGGGGACGTCGCGGTCCCCGGCGACTGCGCGCGGATCGTCGAGGAAGCCGCGGAGCAGCTCGGCGGCGTCGACGTGCTGCACCACAACGTCGGCATCGCCGCCGGCGATGGCTGGCTCGAGTGGATCGAGCTGCCCAACTGGGAGCGGCTGATGACCGTCAACGCGGGCGGCGCCCTGGCGATGGCCGCCGCGGTGGTGCCGGTGATGAAGGAGCGAGATGGCGGCGCAATCATGTTCGTCTCCTCGATCGCCGCTCGGGTCGGCGGCAGCGCCCCGATGCAGAACCCGCCGCTCGGCTACAAGATGTCGAAGGCGGCGCTCGACGCGCTCGGCCATTCGCTCGCCCAGACCTACGCGGCCGACGGCATCCGGGTCAACGTGATCGCGCCTGGGCTGATCGACACGCCGATGGGCGTCGACTCGGTCGCCGAGATGCTCGGGATCGATCGCGACGACTACGCCAAGGCCCGCGACGCCGCCGTCCCGCTCAAGGGCGGCCAAGGCAGCGCCTGGGACGTCGCCAACGCCGCCCTCTTCCTCGCCTCCGACGAGGCCCGCTTCATCACGGGCGTCCTCCTCCCCGTCGACGGCGGCCAGTCGACGCGCACCGGCTGAGGCCGGGCTCTCGGCTGGGATCTCTCGGCCCCGCCGGCCGGGCGACCGCACCTGTTATCTGTTTGGGAATGCTGCACGGACAGGAACACGTCGAGCGCTACGAAGCCACCGACGGCGAGGAGGGCCACGACTGGCAGCGCGGGAGCACCGTCGGCATCCTTACCACGACCGGCCGCAAGTCAGGCGAGGAGCGCAAGACGCCGCTGATCTACGGCCGCACGAACGGCGACGTCATGGT
>JBOGZI010000028.1:0-10482 GCA_050697275.1 Solirubrobacterales bacterium
GATGTGAGCCGGATCGCGCCGGAGGAGAGCGAGGCGAGCGCCGATCGGGCTCCCGACGAGTACGCCGCGGGGACGCCGGAGCCGCTGCGGAGCGAGCTGACCGCGCTGCTCGGGGGGGACCGGGTGCTGACCAGGGTGATCGACCTGGTCCGCTACGCCTCCGACGCCAGCCCATACCGGCTGCTGCCGCGGGCGGTGGTGATGGCCCGCGATGCGGACGACGTCGCCAGGACGCTCGAGTACGGCCGCCGCGAGGGCGTCCCGGTGACCCTGCGGGCGGGGGGGACCAGCCTCAACGGCCAGGCGCAGGGCGACGGCATCCTGGTCGACGTCCGCCGCCACTGGAGCGGGGTGGAGGTCGAGGACGAGGGCGCCCGGGCCCGGGTCAAGCCGGGCACCCTGCTCGGCCACGCCAACCGGGTGCTGGCGGCGCACGGACGGAGGCTCGGCCCGGATCCGGCCAGCACCGAGATCGCCTGCGTCGGCGGGGTGGTCGCGAACAACTCCGGCGGCATGCGCTGCGGCGTGGTCGCCGACTCCTACAGCACCGTCGAGGCCCTCTCCTTCGTGCTGCCGTCGGGGACCCTGATCGACACCGCCGCCCCGGGCGCCGCCCAGACCTTCGCGGATTCCGAGCCCGAGCTCTTCCGGGGGCTCGAGCGGATCCGCGACGAGATCCGCGCCGACGACGAGCTGGCCGAGCGGATCCGCAGCAAGTTCCGGATCAAGAACACCACCGGCTACCGGCTCTGCGCCTTCCTCGACGCCGATCAGCCGCTCGAGATCTTCAGGCGCCTGCTGGTCGGCTCGGAGGGGACGCTCGCCTTCATCGCCGAGGCCGTGTTCGAGACGGTGCCCGTCCCGCAGCGCACCACCGTCTCCTGGCTCCACTTCGACGGGATCGAGTCCGCGACGGAGCCGGTGCCGGAGTTCGTCGCCGCCGGCGCCACCGCGGTCGAGCTGATGGTCGCGCCGGCGCTGATGGTCGCCTCCCAGAACATCAAGGGGGCGCCCCAGGACTGGATGGAGCTGCCCCCGGAGTCGGCCGCGCTGCTGGTCGAGTTCGGCGCCGAGACCGAGCCGGAGCTGGACGAGCTGGTAGCGAAGGCCGAGCGGATCCTGTCCGAGCGCGAGCCGATCCGGCCACCGGACTTCACCCGAGACCCGGAGCGGATCGAGGTGGCCTGGACGGTGCGCGAGGGCCTCCACGGGCTGATCGGCCGCCTGCGCCCGCCGGGCACCGCGCTGATCATCGAGGACGTCTGCGTGCCGCCCAGCATGATTGCCGAGGCCTCGAGGGACATCCAGGGACTGCTCAGCGAGCACGGCTTCCTCACCGGCGTCGCCGGCCACACCTCCGCCGGCAACCTGCACTTCATGCTCACCCCGAACTTCTCCAAGCGGGAGGACCTCGAGCGCTACGAGGCGTTCATGGGCAAGCTGGTCGAGCTGATCCTCGACAAGTACGACGGCTCGCTGAAGGCCGAGCACGGCACCGGCCTCAACATGGCGCCCTATCTGGAGCGCGAGTGGGGGCCGAAGGCGACCGAGATGATGTGGCGGATCAAGTCGCTGGCGGACCCCGACGGGGTGCTCGCGCCCGGCGTCCTGCTCAACCGCGACCCGGGCGTCCACCTGCGCAACCTGAAGACGACCCCGGAGATCGAGGAGGTGGCGACCACCTGCGTCGAGTGCGGGTTCTGCGAGCCGGTCTGTCCGAGCCGCAACCTGACCACGACCCCCAGACAGCGGATCGTGATCCGCCGCGAGATGGCCCGGCAGCCGGTGGGGTCGCCGGTGCAGCGGGCGCTGCTCGACGAGTACGAGTACGACGGCATCCAGACCTGCGCGGCCGACGGCAGCTGTGGGCTCGCCTGCCCGCTGGCGATCGACACCGGCGCCCTGGTCAAGGAGTTCCGCCGGCGGGAGCACTCCGAGCGCGCCGAGCGGACCGCGCTGCGGATGGCGAAGCGCTATTCGACCGTCGAGCGCCTCGCCCGCGGGAACCTGCGCGCCGGTGCCGCCCTCGGGCCGCTGATGCGCGCCGGGGCCGGGGCGGCGCGCTCGCTGCTCAGCGACGAGCTCGTCACCTCCTGGCCGCGGAAGATGCCGCCCCCCGCCCCGGCGAAGCTGCCGAAGACGAGCCGGGAGGGGGCCGCGGCCGTCTATCTGCCCGCCTGCGTCAACCGGATCTTCGGCCCGCCGCGCGGCGATGGCGCCGGCCCGTCCTTGCCCGAGGCGGTCGTCGAGGTCTCGGCCCGCGCCGGTGCTCCGGTTTGGATTCCCGAGGACGCCGCCGGGCACTGCTGCGCGGTGCCCTGGGGATCGAAGGGATACGCGCGCGGGGGCGAGTGGATGGCCAACCACACCGTGGAGGCGATCTGGCGCTGGAGCTCCGAGGGGGAGCTGCCGGTGGTGACCGACGCCTCCTCCTGCGCGCTCGGGCTCGCCGAGGAGGTCGTGCCCAAGCTGTCGGAGGAGAACCGGGAGCGCCACGGCAAGCTGCGGGTGCTGGACTCGGTCGCCTGGGCGCACGACCGGCTGCTGCCCGAGCTGGAGCTGGGCCGCCGGCTCGGCTCCGCCGCGCTGCACCCCACCTGCTCGACGCGGCACCTCGGCCTGGTCCGCGAGCTCGAGTCGCTCGCCGGCGCGATCGCGGATCGGGTCACGGTCCCGCTCGGCTCGACCTGCTGCGGGATGGCCGGCGATCGCGGGCTGCTCCATCCGGAGCTGACCCGTTCGGCGACGGCCGAGCAGGCAGCCGAGCTCTCGGGACAGAGCCACGACGCCCATCTCTGCAGCAACCGCACCTGCGAGATCGCGCTGCAGCAGGCCACCGGCGCCGCCTACGAGTCGGTGCTCGTCGCGCTCGAGCGAGTTACTCGGCCGGCCTGACGGCTTCGCCATCAGGTCGGCGAAGCTCGGCCACCGGCCGGGGCTTGCCGAGGTGGTAGCCCTGGGCGTAGTCGACCCCGAGCTGCCGCAGCACCGCCATCGTCTCCTCGCTGCCGACGAACTCGGCGATGGTCTTGATCCCAAGCCCGCGGCAGACGTCGACCAGCGCCTTGACGATCAGCTGATCGGTCGGGGTCTCTGGGAGCTTCTTGATGAACTCACCGTCGATCTTCAGATAGGAGATCGGCAGGTGCTTGAGGTAGTAGAAGGACGCGTAGCCGGCGCCGAAGTCGTCGAGGGCGAAGCGGCAGCCCAGCTTGGTGAGGCCGTCGGCGAAGGCCCTCGCCTGCTCGATGTCGGCGACCGCGGCCGTCTCGGTCACCTCGAAGACGATGCTGGCCGGATCGATCCCGGTGGCGGTCAGCTCCCGCGCCACCTGCGAGGTGAAGTTGGGGTCGCCCATCGTCCTGCCGGAGAGGTTCACCTCGAGCATCAGCGATCGACCCTCCTGGCGGTGGGCCGCGATCAGCCGCATCGCCTGCTGGGTGACCCAGCGATCCACTCCCTGGATCAGCCCGAACCGCTCCGCGGTGGAGAGGAACGCCCCGGGCTCAACCAGGCCGCCGTCCTCACCCCGCATCCGCAACAGCACCTCGTACTGGGTCTCCTGGCCGCTGGCCAGCTCGACGATCGGCTGGCAGACGAGCACGAACAGCCCCCGCTCCGTCGCCTGGCGGACCCGCTCCGACCAGGCCCGCTTCAGCTCCGACTGCTCGCGCCCCTCCGGCTTGTAGACGAAGACGCGATCGCGCCCGCCCTCCTTGGCGGAGTACATCGCGACATCCGCCTCGGCGATCAGCTCGGCGCCGGTTACGGGGCGCTCCTCGAGCGCGGTGAGCCCGGCGCTGGCGGTCACCCGGATCGCCTGGCCGTTGAGCACGAAGGAGTGGTCGCGGAGCATCGCCAGCAGCTCCTCGGCCACCTTCTGGGCCTTCGCCTCGCCGGCGCCGTGCAGCAGCAGCGCGAACACGTCTCCGCTCAGCCGCGCCAGCAGGTCGGTCTTGCGCAGGCGCGCCTGGAGCTGGCCAGCGACCTCCCGCAGCAGCTCGTCTCCGGCCTCGTGGCCGAGTGAATCGTTGACGTATTTGAAGTTGTCGATCCCGACCGCCACCACCGAGCCGGCGTTTCCATACCGGGCGGCGTACTCGACGTGCCGGGTCAGCTGCTCCTCGAAGGTGCTCCGGTTGGGCAACCCGGTGAGGGGATCGTGCTCCGCGGCGTGCCGGAGCCTGGCCTCGGCGCGCTTCTGCTCGCGGATGTCGCGGATCATCACGACGAGCAGCCGCTGTTCGCCGGCGCTCATCTCGGTCACAGACAGCTCGATCGCCACGGTCGAGCCGTCGCTGCGCACGCCGACCGTCTCGCGACGCTCCGCCAGCGCGGGGACCGACTCGCCCCGGGCGAAGCGGCCGAGGGCGTCCGTGAGGGAGCCCTGGTGGGGCTCGGCGAGCAGGGAGATGAAGGCCCGGCCGGGCAGCTGGCCGAGTGGGTAGTCGAAGAGCCGCTCCGCGGCGGGATTCGCGTAGTCGAGGGTCCCGCTGGCGTCGAGGATCACGATCGGCTCCGGGAGCGTGTCGATCACCGGCTCGGGGCGAGCCTGGGGCTGGGTATGTGGGGTCGCTTCGGTGTGCACGAGCTGATCCCGGGTCGCGCAGGCGTCGATCTGCCCACGTCCGTGCGGGGTACGACCCATATCGGCATCCCCTGGCGCCTCCCTTAGAACATCTGCCGAGATCCGCCCAGCTGATCCCACCCCGAGGAACCGCCGGGGCGGCCATATACTCGCCCGCCTCCCTTGCTGGTAAGGCCGACACGTCGCGAGGCCGGGGCGCGCTCGTCCTGGGGCCCCGTCGTCAAGGGCGCCGCCGCCGCCGCGCTCGCCGCCGCGGTCGCCGTCCCGGTGCTCCGGAAGAAGCTGCGGCTGCCGAACGGGGTGACGCTCGCCGCCGCCGCCGCCGGCCCGCCCGCACTCGCGGTGCTGCGCTCGCGAACCAGGACCCGGGACGCGGCCCTCTACGCGCTGCAGATGTGGGGCTTCCTGAACGCCAAGGACCTGCCGCACGACGACCCCCCGGCCCTGCGAAGGCGACTTCGGATCGGCTACCCCGCCCAGGCCGACCGCCTGCTCGGAGCAGGCGAGCTGCCCACGGTGAGGCTGCAGCGCGCCTTCGCCGGGCTCGGCAAGGGCAACCTCTTCGACCGTACCCTCGCCTGGATCCACTGGCTCTGGTTCTTCGAGCCGCACAGCGCGCTGGCCTGGATCCTGGCCCGCCACCCCGAGCGCTTCCCCCGCTCGGCCCGGCAGATGTCGGGCGTCTTTGACGCCGGTTGCGCCGTCTACTGGGCGGTCCCGACCGCGCCTCCCTGGTGGGCGTCCGAGGAGGGCCATCTCGACGAGCGGGTGCGCCGGATCATGGTCGAGGTCGGCGAGGAGCAGTGGGGGCGCACCTGGGACGGGCTCTACTCCTTCCTCGGCGGCAACCCGTGGGCGGCGATGCCCTCCCTCCATTTCGCCGCCTCGCTGATGGCCGCGATCCTGCTCACCGAGGCCGGCCCGGTCGAGGGCGCCGCCGGGTGGGCCTATGCGGGCGCGCTCGGCTTCGCCCTCGTCTACCTGGGCGAGCACTACGTGATCGACCTGATCGCGGGAGCCGCCCTGGTGCTCGCCGTGCGCAAGGGGGAGCAATACGCCGAGCCGGTGGCGCTCGCCCTGAGCCGGGCATTGCAGCGCCTGGAGAGGATCGCGAACGAGTAGCCCAGTTTGCGACGATGGGGGCGTGGAGGGGCGCCCCAGAAGCGCTTCGGACGCCGACGAGCGTCGTAGGCAGAAGGGGCTGATCGCGCGCGAGGAGGAATCGCTCGAGCGGAGGGCTGAGGAGGAGCAGAGGGCGCTCGACGAGGGCGAGCCCAGCTTCTTCGCCGATCCGAAGCGGCTGATCCAGACCGGCGTGGCGGTCGTCGTGCTGATCGTCGCGATCTACGTGCTGGTGCCGAAGATCGTCGGCCTCGAGGGCGCGCTCGAGAAGATGGGGGATGGCGACCCCCTCTGGATCGCGCTCGGGATCGCCTTCAACATCGGCGCCTTCGCCGCCTACGTCGCGCTCTTCCGCGGGGTGGTCGGGGAGCACGTCGTCCACCTCGCATGGCGGGAGAGCTACCAGATCACCATGGCCGGACTGGCGGCGACCCGGCTCTTCTCAGCGGGCGGCGCGGGCGGCATCCTGCTCACCTACTGGGCCCTGCGCAAGGCGGGGATGGAGCGGCGCCAGTCGGTCTGCCGGATGGTCGCCTTTCTCGTCCTCCTCTACTCGGTCTACATGGTGGCGCTGGTCGTCTTCGGGATCCTGCTCCGCACCGGGGTGCTCTCGGGGGACGCGCCGCTCTCCGGCACGGTCATCCCGGCCGTGCTCGCGGGCGCTGTGATCGGAATCGCGCTGCTGATCGCGCTCGTGCCCGAGGACGTGGAGCACCGGATCGAGGGCCACATCTCGGGGCGTTTCGGCCGCATCGCGCAGCGGCTCGCGACCGCCCCGGCGACCCTGGCGCAGGGAACCCGGACCGCGATCGCCTTCGCCCGGCACCCGAGAAGCGGGGCGCTCGCGGTCGGCGGGGCGATCGGCTTCTGGGCCGCGAACATCGCGATCCTCTGGGCGAGCTTCCACGCCTTCGACGTCGCGGTGCCGCTCGGAGTGGTAGTCCAGGGATTCTTCCTGGGGATGATCGCCAACCTCTTCCCTCTCGCCCCCGGCGGGGTCGGCGCCGTGGACGCCGGGATGATCGGAGCCTTTGTCCTCTTCGGGATCCCCGGGGCCGAGGTGTTCGCCGCCGTCCTCACCTACCGGGTGATCGCCTTCTGGCTGCCGATTCCCCCGGGGATCATCGCCTTCTTCCAGCTCCGCAACACGGTGCAGCGCTGGGAGCGGGAGGGCCGGCGGCCGGGCCGGGTCGGGGTCGGGGAGCCGGAGGCGGCGCGGGCGTAATTCCGTCGGCGGGCGGGCCTAGGTTGGCCGCGTGCGGTGGACGGGCCGCGCTACTATAAAAAGTGAAGTAAAGGAGCCGGCGGCCCGCCGGTAGCCTCCCGAAAGGAAGAGCCGTGAACGAAGAGCGGATCGAGAACCTGATCATCATCGGCGGCGGCCCCGCGGGCTACACCGCGGCGCTCTACGCCGCCCGCGCGGAGCTCGAGCCGCTCGTGATCGAGGGCTTCCAGTGGGGCGGCCAGCTCCAGAACACCACCGACGTCGAGAACTACCCGGGCTACCCCGAGGGGATCATGGGCCCGGAGATGATGCAGGAGTTCCGCAACCAGGCTGACCGGTTCGGGACGCGGTACATCACCGACGACGCCACCGAGGTCGAGCTCACCGACGGCGGGATCCATACCGTCAGGGTGGGCAAGGACACCTACCGCGCCAAGGCGGTGATCCTCTCGATGGGCGCCGAGCCGAAGCGGCTCGGCATCCCCGGCGAGATGGAGCTGGTCGGCAAGGGGGTCTCCACCTGCGGCGTCTGCGACGGGGCCTTCTTCAAGGGGGAGGACGTCGCCGTGATCGGCGGCGGCGACTCGGCGATGGAGGACTCGATCTTCATCTCCAAGTACGCCGACAAGCTGACCAGCGTCCACCGCCGCGACGACTACCGCGCCTCGAAGATCATGCAGGAGCGGGCGCGCGGCAGGGACAACATCGAGTTCCTCACCCCCTACGTCCCCAAGGAGTTCGTCGCCGGCGATGACGGCAAGATCGCCAAGGTGCAGCTCGAGCACGCCGAGACGGGCGAGCCCGAGGAGCTCGAGGTCGGCGGCGCCTTCGTCGCGATCGGGCACATCCCGAAGTCCGAGCTGGTGGAGGGTCAGGTCGACCTGAACGAGGACCGATACGTCAGGGTCGAGGAGCCCACGACCAAGACCAACCTGGGCGGCGTCTTCGCGGTCGGCGACCTGGTCGACCACACCTATCGCCAGGCGGTCACCGCCGCCGGCAGCGGCTGTAAGGGCGCGCTCGACGCCGAGTGGTATCTGCGCGACCTGCCCGGCCCGGCCCCGGAGGAGCACTGGGGCAAGCAGACCGGCGAGATCATCTCGGCGGTCGAGTCCTCCTAGCGGCGCCCCGAGCGACGCCTCCGTCCCCCAGATGGTTGCCACCAACATAGGTGGCGCCAGGGCGGCGTCAACGCTCTAGTGTTTCTCACGGGAGCGGTTTGGAGGGTCCGCATGACCCGGGACAGGATGAGATGCGGCAAGAGATCGGCCGTCGCCATCGCGGGCGCGGTCGCCTGCCTCGTCGCGATCTCGCCCTCCCAGGCCGTCGGGGCCGTGCCGTCCACCCTTCACGACCTCGCGGCCTGCGCCACCAGGGACGCCGCCGACAACGACACCGGCAATGGCCTGCAGAGGCCCTATGTCTTCTGCGATGACGGGGTCCCGAGTAACGGTGGCTCCACCCCCGGTCCAGGCGGGTTGATCCCGAACCCGACCGGCGCCTCGGCGGTCACGGTTCCGGCCAAGTACGGCGGCGACGGATTCACCGGGCTGCCGGCGAAGGCCGCGGATGCGGCCACGATGGCGGGCGCCGACGCCGGCGGGAACGTCGCCCTCGACGTGGACGTCAGCCTGCCGGCGGCGGCGCCGCCCGCGGGCGGGTACCCGCTGATCGTCCTCATGCACGGGTGTTGCGGGGGCAACAAGACGGGTTGGGAGGCCTCGACGGTGGACGAGGGCGGAGAGAGGTGGCACTACAGCAACGCGTGGTTCGCCTCCCGCGGCTACGTGGTGATCACCTACACGGCGCGTGGCTTCGTCAACAACCTGAACCGCGGCTCCACCGGCGAGACGCAGCTCGACTCGCGCGACTTCGAGATCAATGATTACCAGTCGCTCGCCTGTCAGGTCCTCGCGAGCGCGTCGAGCTTCGACGACGTCACCCCGCAGCCCGAACCCGTCGCCATCAACCCGTCGAACATCGTCGCCACCGGCGGGTCCTACGGCGGCGGCTTCTCGTGGCTTGCGTTCACGGATCCGAAATGGATCTGCGACGACGCCGAGATCCCAGGGCTGGGTGCGGATGTCGACATGAAGCTGGCGGCTGCGGCCCCCAAGTACGGCTGGACGGACCTCGTCTACACCCTGGTCCCGAACGGAACTCATTCGCAACTCCCTGGCGAGCTCCCCGCCACCGACGGCTGCGACAGCGGGCCGAAGCGGCCCGACGGAAGCGACTGCCCGGGCGGAGGCGCCCTGGTGGGGATGCCGAAGTCCTCGATCGTCACCGGCCTCTACACCACCGGAAACCTCGTAGGAAGCAATCACACCACCTTCCCGCCCTCGATCCACGAGGCGTTCAACTGCCTCAGCGGCCCCTATCCCCCCGAGCCCAACCCCGGCTGCGCCAACACGATCGACACCATCCTTCCCGAGTTCCTGCGCGAGCGCTCGGCGTACTACCAGAACGACTTCTTCTCGAAGGTCGACGACGGCACGGCGGGCTTCGATCCGAGCTACGTCATCCCGCTGTTCAACGCCGGGACTTTCACCGATCCCCTCTTCCCAGCCTACGAGAACCGGCGCATGGTCAACCGCCTGCTCGTGGTCAACCCCGGCTACCCGGTCAAGCAGTACTTCGGTGACTACCAGCACTTCACCCGCAACAAGGCCAAGGAGTGGGGCGATCTCTGCGGCGCCGATCATCATGTCTGCACGCTCGCCGACCACACCGCCGGCCTCAACGAGGATCCTCCCTCGCTCGAGCGGCGGGGCGTCACCACCCGGCTCAACCGCTTCATCGACTTCCACGCCGACCCGGCGGGCGGCTATGCGAGCTTCGCGGCTGAGGACACCGCGCCGGACGTCACGGCCTCGCTTCAAGTCTGCGAGAACGGTGGCCAGCTCTCGCTCGGCCATGCTCCCGACGAGCCCGGCGAGACATTCTCGGCGCCCGCCTTCGAGGCCCTGACCGCCGGGACGCTGACGCTCGACCTTGTCGGCTCCCAGCAGACCACCTCGGACGCGGAGCCCAACCCTCATGCGCTCAGGGCGGATCCGGTCGCCAACCAGGTCAACAACAGCAACCTCTGCGTCGCGGAGACCGGCTCCGCCGGGCCTGGCGTGGCCTCCTATACGAGCGATCCTCTCTCCGGCGACGCCACCATGATTGGTGCGACAGAGGTGACGGTGGAGTTCGCCCACCAGGGGCTGCCCGACGGCTTCCAGCTCAACTCCCGGCTCTATGACGTGTTGCCCGACGGGACCGCCGTGCTCGTCGATCGCGGCCCGCGCCGGGTGAGCGCGGCCGAGATCGCCGCCGGTCAGGTCAGCTACCAGCTCCACGGGAACGGCTGGCGCTTCCTCGCCGGCCACCGGGTGCGGATCGAGGTCGCCCAGGATGACTTCCCCTTCGTCAAGAACAGCGACGCTCCCTCGTCGGCGACGCTGGCGGAGGTCGACCTCCGGATCCCGACCCGCGAGGCGGACGCGGCGGGCGGGGGCGGTCCCACCCCGGGCGGTGGCCCGGGCGGCGGAGCCCCCGGAGG
>JBOGZI010000029.1:0-3251 GCA_050697275.1 Solirubrobacterales bacterium
GCGGCTACGTGGCGGCGATCCGGGCCGCGCAGCTGGGCCAGAAGACCGCCGTGGTCGAGCGGGACAAGCCCGGCGGCCGCTGCCTCAACTACGCCTGCATCCCGGCGAAGACCGTGCTGCACACGGCCGAGGTCTTCTCCGAGGTCGAGAACGGGGGCGCGGACCTCGGGATCAAGACGAACGGCGTCTCGATCGACTGGAAGGCGGTCCAGGCCCGCCGCGCCAAGGTGTCGAAGACGCTCGAGGACGGCGTGCAGATGCTCTGGCAGAAGAACAAGGTCGACTTCCTGGCGGGTGAGGCCTCGCTCGCGGGAGGCGGCAAGGTCAAGGTCGGCAAGGACACGCACGAGGGAAAGGCGATCGTGCTCGCCACCGGCTCGGTGGAGATGGCGATCCCCGGGGTCGAGTTCTCCGATCGAGTGATCGACACCTGGGGGGCCTGGTCGCTCGACGAGCTGCCGAAGGCGATGGTGGTGCTGGGATGCGGGGCCTCCGGCTCGGAGATCGCCTCGGCCTACGCCCGCCACGGCACCAAGGTCACCCTGGTCGAGATGCTCGACCAGGTGCTGTCGCTCGAGGACAAGGACATGGACAGGGTGGTCGAGCGCCAGTTCAAGAAGGACGGGATCGACGTGCAGCTCGGCACCAAGGTCGAGGGGGTCACCGAGCAGAAGACCGGCGTCAAGGTGAAGGTCGGCGACAAGGAGGTGAAGGCCGACTACCTGGCGATCGCCGGGGGGCGCAAGCCGGACACCGAGCCGCTCGACCTGGGTGCAGCCGGCGTGGAGACCGAGGAGAACGGCCAGATCAAGATCGACGAGTACCAGCGCACAACGGCGGAGGGGATCTACGCGATCGGCGACTTGGTGCGCGGCCCGGCCCTTGCCCACAAGGCCTCGGAGGAGGGCGTGGTCGCGGTCGAGACCGCCGCCGGGGCCCCGACCCATCCGGTCAACGTCGACCTCGTCCCGAGCGCCACCTTCTGCCATCCCCAGGTGGCGAGCGTCGGCATGACCGAGGAGGAGGCGAAGGAGACCGGCAAGGAGATCAAGGTCGGCAAGTTCAAGCTGGGCGGGGTCGGCGCCTCGGTGGTCTACGACGACCGCGCCGGGATGGTGAAGATCGTCGGGGATCCGCAGTACGGCGAGATCCTAGGCGCCCACATCGTCGGCAACCGGGCCTGCGACATGATCAGCGAGTTCGTGGACACGATGGCGCTCGAGGGCGGCTATCAGGAGCTGAGCAGGATCGTCCACCCCCACCCGACCATCTCCGAGGCGGTGCTCGACGCGGCCCGCGCGGTGGACGGCTGGGCCACGCACGCCTAGGGACCGTCAGGCCGCACACTCTCGGAGCGGCTGCCTGCAGCCGCGACTGACGATGGGCGGCCGCTACGGTCCCGCCTGATGGCGAAGCCATCGACCTTCTACTACGACTTCAGCTCGCCGTACTCCTACCTAGCCGCCGAGAGGCTGAGCGGCATCTTCTCGGAGGCGGGCGCGGAGCAGCCGGAGTGGACGCCGATCTCCTTCGGGCACCTGCTGCAGACGAGCGGCAGGACGCCCTGGTCGCTTCAGCCCGAGGGCCCCAACCCGGACGACCTCGAGGAGATCCGCCGGCGCGCCGCCGACCGGGGCCTGCCCGAGGTCCGCTACCCGCAGGGATGGCCGGCCGCGAACTACAGCCTCAATCCCCTCCGCGCGGCGACCTTCGCGAAACAGTCCGGGCGGGTCGTCTCCTTCAGCCTGGCGGCCTTCCGCCAGGTCTTCGCCGGCGGCCGGGACATGAGCGACCTCGACAACGTGCTGATCGCGGCTGCCGCCTGCGAGCTGCACCCGAACGCGGTGCTGAAGGGCATCGAGACCGACTCGGTCAAGGGGGAGCTGCGGCGGGCGACCGAGGAGGCTGTCGAGCGCGGCGTCGACGGCGTCCCGACGATCGCCGTCGGCGAGGAGCTCTTCTGGGGGGACGATCGGCTCGAGGAGGCTGCCAGGGCCGCCTCCGCGGATTGACGAGGCCGCTGAAACGGTCTCCGGCTGATGGGTAGGCTGAACCCGTGGCCCAAGGCAAGACTGCGCAGGCGAAGAAGAAGGCGGGGGCCAAGGGCAAGGCGCCCGATTCCGCAGACGGCGGGGCGCCCGCGAGGAAGCTGAAGCTGCCCGCCAAGAAGGCAAGCAGGGAGCTGCTCGCGACGATGGCGCTGATCCGGCGCTTCGAGGAGGAGGCCGGCCGCCAGTACCAGCGGGCGAAGGTCGGCGGCTTCCTCCACCTCGCGATCGGCGAGGAGGCGACGATCGTCGGCACCGCCTCGGTGATGCGGGACGACGACTACCTGATCGGCACCTATCGCACCCACGGTCACGCGATCGCTCGGGGCGCCGATCCGAAGAACGTGATGGCGGAGCTGTTCGGCCGGGTCGACGGGACCTCCGGCGGCCGCGGCGGCTCCATGCACATCTTCGATCTCGAGCGCCGCTTCATGGGCGGGTACGGGATCGTCGGCGGCAACCTCCCGCTGGCCGCCGGCCTCGGGCTCTCGTCGGAATACAAGGGAGAGGACTCGGTGACGGTCTGCATGTTCGGCGACGGCGCCACCAACGCCGGCAACTTCGGGGAGACGATGAACCTCACCGCACTATGGAAGCTGCCGGTCGTCTTCCTGGTCGAGAACAACCTCTACGGCATGGGCACCTCCGTCGAGCGGCACTCCGCGGTCACGGACCTCTCCCGCAAGGCGGAGGGGCTGGGCGTCCCGGGCGTGCGCGTGGACGGCATGGACGTGCTCGCGGTCCGCGAGACGGTCTCCGAGCACATCCGGATCGCCCGCGAGGAGCGCAAGCCGACCCTGGTCGAGGCCTTCACCTATCGCTACCGCGGCCACTCGGCCGCCGACCCGGAGGTCTATCGAGAGAAGGAGGAGGTCGCCGAGTGGCAGGAGAAGGACCCGGTCGAGACCTTCGCGGCGCGGTTGGTCGACGAGGGGGTGCTCAGCGACGGCGACGTGGAGAAGATCCGCGCCGAGGCGGAGGAGACCGTGATGGCCGCGGTCGAGTTCGCCGACGCCTCGCCGGAGCCGCCGCTCGACTCGCTCTACGACTTCCTCTACATCGGCAGTGAGCGGCTGCCAGGCTGGTACGCGATCGACGAGCGGAGCCCGGACACCCATCCGGGCGAGGAGGAGCGCGCGGCCGGGGACCGCGCCCAGGAGCTGGCCGAGCGGGGCGCCGCCTACGCCGGCCCCGGCCCCGCTC
>JBOGZI010000030.1:0-9384 GCA_050697275.1 Solirubrobacterales bacterium
CTCTCCGTCCTTGTCGATCGGATCCTCGGTGAACATGCCGCCCCCGAGCGGGAAGGTGCCCTCGGGGCAGTGAACCTCCAGCCGCACCAGCTCGTGGGCGGTGTGGACCCTGAAGCCGGCGGTCGCGGCGGTGAGCTCCCTGAGCGCACCCTCGGCGCCGGGAATCTCGGTCTCGTCGGCAGGTTCGCTGCCCTGCAGGTACACAGGGCCCTCCTCTGAATCGAGGATCAGGACCTGGCCGCGGTAGCGAATCGCCATGAAGACGCGGTTGCACTCGGTCTCCCCGGCGACCATGTTGATCGTGTCCTTGCCGCCCCGCAGCGACTCGAGATCGGGAACGACGACCACGTCGTCCTCCAGGATCCGGCGGGCGATCGCGGCCATCTTGCCCGGGTTCGGGTAGCACTCGTCGTCGGCGGCGATCCGCTTCGAGGCCAGGATCTTGAATGCCGACTCGAGGTCCCTGGTCGGCTCGTTGTGGCCGCCGACACGCGCGCCGAGCGCCGGCGCGGCGCAGAGGAGGAGCCCGGCGAGGCAGAGGATGAGGGGAAGGACTCGCTTCATCGGCGGCCGGGAACTACTACACCGTCTGCGGCCGAACCGCGCAGCCAATAGGCTTCGAGCCAACCGCGGGGTCCCGGAGGCTCCCAACCAGACGAGGTCCCCGAGGGGCCATTTCGAGGCCACCGGGACCCCGCGCGCCTCGCTATCCGGTGATGGCCGTTCTCGTGGGGTCGTCACCCGTCACAATCGGGGCATGGCCGACTGCACGCACCTCGACCAGATCACCATCGACGTCCCCGAGCGGGTCGAGGGATGTGAGGACTGCCTGGCGAGCGGATCGAGCTGGGTTCACCTCCGGGTCTGCCGGAGTTGCGGCAAGGTCGGCTGCTGCGACTCCTCGCCGAACAAGCACGCCAGCGCCCACGCCGCCGAGAGCGGACACCCGATCATCACCTCGCTCGAGCCGGGCGAGGACTGGTCCTGGTGCTACGTGGACGAGGTGGCGCTGGTCGCCTCCCCGCGCTTGCGCCAGTAGCGCTCGAGCCCGGGCCACTGCTGCTCCGGCGGCACCGCCTGCAGCATCGCCTTCGCGGTCGCCTCGTCCCCGGCCCCAGCGACCTCCTGGCGCAGGCGGCGCTCGAACTCCTCCGCGCCCAGCTCCCTCGCCCGCTCGGCCTGCTCGCGCAGCCGCTCGCCGACGATCGCGAAGTGCGCCGCCGGCTCGGCGATCTCCCCGAAGTGGGTGATGCCGAGGCTGTCGGGCGAGAGACCGAGGATCGCGTCGATCGAGTCCTCCCAGGCCTCCAGGTCGATGTCCGGAGGCGGGGTCGGCGGCAGCACGAAGTCCGAGGGCGGAATGCGGACCCCGGCGACGTCACCCACGAACGCCCTGCCGCTCCCGAGATGGAGGTAGGAGACGTGGTGGGAGGCGTGCCCGGGCGTGTAGAGGACGCGGAAGCCGAGCACCTCCTCGCCGCCCGCGAGCGATCGCACGTTGCCCTCGAGAACCGGGGCGACCTCGCCCCAGAGCCGCTCCATCTGATCGCCGTAGAGGCGGGCGGCGCTGGCCAGCAGCCTGGCGGGGTCGACCAGGTGCGGGGCGCCGATCTCGTGCACGTATACCGGCAGCTCCGGCCAGCGGCGCAGCAGCGTCCCGGTGCCGCCCGCGTGGTCGAGATGGATGTGGGTGAGCAGGATCGCCCGGGGAGGCCGGTCCCCGAGCGCGTCGAGCAGCGTGCCGAGCGAGCTGGCCGGCCCGGGATCGATCAGGACCCCGTCCACCTCCCAGCACCCGATAACCCTCTCGGTGCCGAGATGCTTGACGTCGATCAGGCGCACCCGGCCGTCTTATCAGGACGGGCTGCCCCGGAAGCCCCGGATCGCCTCGGGCGGCCGGCCGCGGGCCCGATGGAGCGGGCTTCGGCCTAGCCGCGGTCCTCGATCATGAACCTGATCTCGCCGCCGGCCTCGATGTCGGCGTCGAGCAGCTTGTCGTCCAGCGCGGCGTCGGCCCCCGGCGCCAGGAAGATCTGGGCGCCGGCGTCCTCGACGACCTGATCCTCGTCGGCGGGGCTGGGCGCGAACTCGACCGCGAAGGACGGACCGGTGCCGTTCATCGACTGCGGCGCCGTCGAGATCCGCAGCCCGCCCGATTCCGGCAGCTCGAGGGCGTCGCGGACGACCCGGATCGCCTCCGCGGCGTCGCTGGTGATGGTCAGCACGATTGGCCTCCTCGGCTCGAATGCTCGGTCACTAGCAGTTGCCCCTCTACAGCGAGGGCGAAACCCCGGCCTCAGGCCGCCTGACGCCGAGCCTGCGCTGCACGGCCAGCGTAATGCAGCCGGAGACGATCAGCAGCGCGACGTTCACGGCCAGCACGAGGGCCGCCCCGCCGGCGTTGCTCGGCTCGCCCGCCGCGGCGGCGACCCCGAGGTAGGCGGAGGCGGGGATCGTGGTGACGGAGATCGCGACCCCGACCGCGGCGCTGGCGCGGGTCTCGAAGGAGAGCATCGCCGCCACCCCGGCGCACAGCGCGACCAGCACGGTGGAGTAATCGACGTTCGCGAGGGCGCCCAGCGTGCCCTCCCCCACCTTGAAGTCGCCGCTGAGGATGCCGGTCAGGTCGAGCAGCAGGGTTACAGCCGCGGCGACCACGGCGGTGATGGCGAGGCCGACCGCCAGGGTGACGGAGGCGCGGCGGGCGAGCCTGATCCGCCGCCCGACGATCCCGACGCAGATCGAGCAGATCGGGAGCAGGTCCGGGCTGACCGCCATCGCCCCGACGATCAGGATCACGTTGCCGGTGATCACCCCGAGCCCGGCGATCAGCCCGGCGACCGTCATCAACGCCAGATAGCGGGCCAGCGGCCTCGCGTTCGCCCTCGCCTCCTCGACAACCTCGATCCAGGCCACGTCGTCGATGTCCTCGGAGCGGTGCACCCCGACGGGCCCGGGGGCGACCACATCGACCCGCGCCAGCAGGTAGTCCTCGCTGGAGACCTCGAGGTCCTCGAGCACCGCCATCACCTGGTCGGCCCCGCGCGGGATGACGTCCGCGGAGATCACCACCTCCCCGGCGGAGACCTGGTCGGGGGCGCTGACCAGCCGGCGCACCCCGCCCGTGCCGTCGAGCGCCTCCGCGACGCGATCCGCGCGTCCGGATTCGACGGAGAGCCGCAGCCTCAGCACGCCGCGAGTCTATGCTCGGGCAGCGGGCGCCGTTCAGCGCTCGGCGCCGCTCTTGGCGGCGGTGAGCGCCATCCCGGCCAGCTCCACGAGCTCGCCCGAGGGCATCTCCTCGCGCAGCTCGGCGACCGCGAAGCGGAGCCTGATCGGATCGTCGTCGGGGCGGCGGCAGGCCGCGGCGACCTCGTTCTTCAGCCGCTCGCCCAGCGGTGCGGCGTCGGCGGCGGTGGTGCCGCCGAGGATGACCGCGAACTCATCGCCACCCCAGCGGAAGCAGAGATCGGGGTTGCGCACCGTCGCCTGCAGCGTGGCGGCCACCCGCTGCAGGGCGCGGTCCCCCTCCGCGTAGCTCCAGAGGTCGTTCACTGCCTTGAAGTTCTCGATGTCGAGCATCGCCATCGAGAGCGGGATCTCCAGCCGGCGGGCGCGCGCGACCTCAGCCTCCAGCATCTCGTCGAAGGCGCGGCGGTTGTGGAGGCCGGTGAGGGTGTCCACCCGGGCCTCCTCGCGTGCCTCCGCCTCGTCGCGGGCGTGGGCGAGCCGCTGCGCGCGGACCCCGGTCATCAGCAGGTTGATGCCGATCGCCAGCGCCGCCCAGATCACGTAGGTGGCGGCGGCGGCGGCGGCCGAGTCGGCGTTCCAGCCGTCGTAGACGAAGGGCGCCGACAGCACCAGGGCGAGGAAGACCATGAAGACGGCGATCCTGCGCGGGGGGTGAATCGCCGCGACGAATCCCATCGGCAGCAGCAGCAGCCGCTCGTAGGGCGCGTTGTGCCCGCCGGCCAGCCACTGCATCACGGCGAGCCCGATCACGCCGGCGTAGGCGAGCACCAGCAGATCGGTCCAGCTCGCGATCCGGCGGGTGCGAAGCGCCTGGACCAGGGTGATCCCGGACGCGACCACGATCGCCGCCGGGACCCATCCCCCGTCGCCGATCGCCTCGGTGGGCGGGCTGAGCGGCCAGGCGAGCACGGTGAGCCCGACGGTCAGCGCCCAGAAGACGGAACCGAGCCGCTGGGCGTTGTCGAGATCGCCCCCGGCGTACGGATCCGCCCGCTTCGCGAGGTAGCTGCGGAGGCGGGCGGTGAGGCTCATCGCCCTCTTCCTATCGGCACGAATCGGCCTTCTCCCTAGTGCCGGGCCGCCGCCTTCCACACTTGACTTACCGAGAAGTCGCCATTTTCGGCCGCAATCAGCTCGGCAGCGGCCCGTTTTCCGGAGCTGACGGCGCCGTCGAAGTAGCCCATCCAGCGCGTGGCGGTCTCGGTCCCCGCCCAGTGCAGCCGGCCGAGCGGCGCGCGCAGCGCGGGCCCGACCGACGTCCAGGCGCCGGGCCCGAACACCCCCGCGTAGCAGCCCCGGGAGTGCGGCTCGGCGCTCCAGTCTCTGTCGACGTAGTCGTCGGGCTCGCCGGCCCGGGGGCCGAACAGCCGCCGGAAGACGGCGAGTACCACCTCGCGCCGCTCGCCCTCCGGCGCCGCTCCCAGCGCCCGGGCCGCGTCCGCCTCGAGGAAGCCCAGCAGAACGCCGGGCCGGCCGCCGGGCGGGGTGTTGTCGAAGGTCACCTGGACGGGGCCCGGCAGGCTGGTGGCCTGGCCGGAGAGCCCCTCGCTTCGCCAGAAGGGCTCGTCGTAGATCGCCATGCACTTGATCACCGAGCCCATCGGCATCCGCTGGCAGAGCTTGTCCCGCCTTCCCGGCAGCGGCGGGTGGTATTCGATCCGACCGGCGAGGGCGGGCGGCAGGGCGACGATCGCGCGCCGGGCCCGCACCTCCCCGGCGATCACGCCGTCGTCCTCGACCCGGATCGCGGTCACCGGCGCCGACAGCGCCACCGCGTCGCCCAGCTCCTCGGCCACCTTCAGTGAGATCAGCTGCGAGCCGCCGACGATCCGGTCCTGCTGGGCGCCGCCCTCGGTGTCGAGCAGGTCGTCCCAGCCGCCGCCGGCGGCGGCGTAGAAGAGGACGTGGAGCAGCGAGAGGTCGGAGGGCTCGACCGCGAAGACCGCGCGGGTCGCCATCGTCAGCGCCTCGCGGGCGGTGCGGGTGAAGGCGGTTCCGCGGATCCAGCTGGCGAAGCTCTCGGCGTCGAGCCGGTCCGCCCCGGCAGCCTCCCAGGGCGCCTCGGGCGAGACCCGCTTGACCAGCCGCTTCAGCCGCAGCTCGGCGCGGCCGTAGTCGGCCATCACCAAGGGGCTGAGACGGGGGATCGTGCCGCTGTAGCGCTTCAGCCGCCCGCGGTCGTCCTCGAACAGGTTCTCGCCCTCGCCGTGGGTGGGGTAGGTCTCGATCCCCAGCTCCCGCGCCAGCGCCAGGATCTCGTGCTGGCTGGGGCCGACCCATTGCCCTCCGAGCTCGACCACGTCGGCGTCATCCGCGCCCACCGAGTGGTTGAGGGTGCGGCCCCCGACCCGGTCACGCGCCTCGAGCACGCGAACCTCCATGCCGGCACCCGCCAGCTCGCGCGCCGCGGTCAGCCCCGCGAGGCCGGCGCCTACGACGACTACGTCGCAGTCATGCATCCGCCCCAGTATCCCGCGTCAGGGCGCGATCTTCCCTCCGGGGCCCGGAAGCTCGACCTCGCCGTCGATCAGCGGAATGACCGTGCCGCCGACCCGGATCCGGTTCCCCTCCACCGCCGTCTCGAGCAAGCTCGGGCGGCCCATCTCCGCGCCCTGGGTGATCCTCACCTCGCGCGCGCCCTTCCGCTCGCGGAGGTAGGCGCAGAGCGGCCCGGCGGCCGAGCCCGTCGCCGGGTCCTCGCCGCTCATCACCGCCCTGGAGAACATCCGCGCCCGCGCCCGCGCGGCGTCCGGATCCCACCAGACGAGATAGAAGTTGGGCGTCTCCGTGGCGCCGAGCAGCTCGTCGATCGCCTCGAAGCTCGGGGCGGCGCGCGACAGCGCACCCCGCTCGGCCACGGGGACGATCACGGTCGGCAGCCCGGTCGAGACGAGCTGCGGCGGAAGCTCGGGATGGCCGTCGGCCCGCTCGAGGCCGACCGCCGCCATCGCCCCGCCGGCATCGACCTCCTCCCCGAAGCTCGCCGGGCCCTGGAGCATCGAGGCGTGGGCGCGGTCGCCCTCGATCCGCACCTCGATCGGCTGCAGACCGGCGCCGGTCTCCTGGATCAGGCCGGCCTCGCGCTGCCCGGCGGCCCTGGCCACCGCCACAGCGGTGCCCAGGGAGGGGTGACCCGCGAACGGGATCTCGGACTCGACGGTGAAGATCCGGTTGCGGTAGTCGGCGCCGCCCGCCGTCGCCGTCTGCACGAAGGTCGTCTCCGAGAGCCGGGTCTCGCGGGCGAAGCTCAGCATCGTTCCGTCGTCGAGGTCGTCGGCGCCGAGCACCACCGCGAGCCCGTTGCCGGCGAGCGGGCGCTCGGCGAAGACGTCGAGGAAGGCGATCCGGTGGGCCATCGGCGCATGATCCCCCACCGCCGTCCGCTAGCCGATGCGCTCCTGTTCCTTCTCCTCCATCAGGTCCATGTCCGCCTCGGCGACCAGCTCCTCGGCCGACATCCCGGGGCCGTATTCCGCGAGGCCGAAGCTGATGCTCATCGGCACCCCCGCCGTCTCGTACAGGGCCGCGCGCACCACGCCGCCGATCCGCTCGCAGACCCCATGCGCCGCCTTCCTGTCGGTGTCGCGCAGCAGCAGCGCGAACTCGTCCCCTCCCCAGCGGAAGCCGAGGTCCTGCTCGCGGAGCATGCTCTTCATCGTGTCGGCCACCCGGCGCAGGTACTGGTCGCCCTTGACGTGCCCGTGGTTGTCGTTGAGCTGCTTGAAGCCGTCGAGGTCGGCGAGCACCAGGGTGAGCGGGGTGCCCTCGACCTCGGCCCGGTTGGCCTCCCGCTCGACCACCTCGGCGAAGGCGCGGCGGTTGGCGAGGCCGGTGAGCGCGTCGGTGACGGCGAGCTGCATCGCCTCCTCGCCGCTGCGGGCGAGGCCGATCCGCAGCTGCCGGAAGGACCGGACCCGGACCATGACCACGGCCGCCAGCGCGAGCATCACGGCGAGCCAGCTCGCCAGCTCGCCCGCCTCGCTGCGGGACCAGCCTTCGTCGACGAGGGGAGCGGCGACGGCGGCCCCGACGAAGAGGAGGAAGGGAGCGACCCGCCGCGGCGGGTGCGAGGACGGCGTGAACACCACCCAGAGCACCAGGATCGGCATGAACGCCGGGTCGATCTCGCCGGTGAGCCAGGAGAGCAGCGCGATCGCCGCCACCGCCAGGTAGTTGAAGCTGAGCAGGACGTTGTCGCCGACCCGCTCGCCTCGCCGCAGCAGAAGCAAGGCGAGCGCGAGCTGGACGACCACCACCCCCGCCAGCACCGCCCAGCCGGCCTCGCCGAAGCGCTCGGTCGGCGGGGTGAGCGGCGAGAGGGCGACGATCAGGCCGGACTGCACCAGGAAGAGCAGCCCGCCCCAGCGTCGCGCCGCCTCGCGGTCGGCGTCCGCGTAGGGATCGTCCTGCTTGGCGAAGAGCTCTCGCATCGACCAGGATCGAGCTGAGGGATCGCTCCGCATAGAGCCTTTATCGGTAGCCGGCATCACGGTCTGTAGATAAGTTCTACGTACTGCAGCGGCGCCGGGACGTGGCGCGGACCTCGGGGGTCCCCGGGCGGACAGCCACCGGGGAGATCGGCCCGCCCGCCGTAGGGACCGAGGCGGTTGACCCGGCCCGCCTCCCCCCCTACATTTGCCCGCGTGTCGGCCAGAGGTGGGAGGACCCGGATCGCCGTCCCGGGGGCGCTAGCGCTCCTCGGCGCGATCGCGATCGCGAGCCCGGCCGCGGGGCAGGTCGTCCCGTTCGCGGAGGGGCCGCCCAAGACCAAGTTCGTGCGGGGGAAGATCGCCACCGACAGCCTCTTCACCCCGCTCGCCACCGAGACCCTGGTGGCGAGCAAGCTGCCGGCGCGGATGAAGTTCCAGATCCTGATCGGTCCGCCGCCCGGCGCGGGCAACTGCAACGCCGCCTACGCCTGCGAGCCCGCCCAGGTGCGGCGGCTCCCCGGCACCCGCCGCTTCCGCACCTCCGGCAAGGGCCGGGCCGAGGTCAGCTTCCTCGCCCCGGACGGGTTCATCCGCCACTCCAGCATCAATCCCCGCACCCAGCCAGAGTTCGTCCCCTTCAAGCACGGCGACCCCTTCTTCCTGGTGCTCGGCGGCGGCAAGATCCGCAAGAAGGGCAGGGGAACCAAGGTCGTCCTCGGCGAGGCCGTCGCCCGGGGCAGCTTCTGGATGCCGCCGAGGTAGCCCGGCGCCAGTACCCTCGCCGCGACGAACCCGCCGCTGGCGGGTTCTTACAGGCAGTCGACTCGAGGGGAGGATCCGGAAATTGAGGGCCCGTCTGAATTATTCGAACGTCGTTTCGACCCTGGCACTGATCGCCGCCCTCGCGGGCGGTACGACCGCTGTGGCGGT
This sequence comes from Solirubrobacterales bacterium, assembly GCA_050697275.1. GTDB lineage: Bacteria > Actinomycetota > Thermoleophilia > Solirubrobacterales > 70-9 > JBOGZI01. The sequence goes on from JBOGZI010000030.1 coordinate 8,613, forward strand.
GAAGACCAAGCTGCCGAAGAATTCGGTCACCACCAAGTCGATCAAGAAGGGCGCGGTGACAGCCAAATCACTCCGGAACGGCAGCGTTACAGCTTCGAAGCTCGCGGACGTACAGGTCGTGACAAGCCAACTCAGCGGAGTCGGCGCGCTCGCACCATGCCCGGCTGGCACGCGCTTGCTGAGCGGCGGGGGTGAGGCGACCGTCCCGGTCGGCTCAACCGGGGTTATCCCAGGTTTGGTCGCGTCGCGCCCACAGGGCAATGCATGGTTTGCCAACGGGCGCGCCAACTCGGTCACATACGCACTCTGCCTAAGCAAGATTCCTGGCAAATAGGGCTGTCGCCAATGAGAAAGCGTGCCCTCGGGACGCGCGGCTCTGCAGCGACATCCCTCAGCCGACGACCGTCACCTTCCGCTTGCGAGAAGGCCCCGGCAGAAATGGATAGCCGCCCTGCCGCTTGACGAGCGCCCGGAAGACATACCTGGTGCGACCGCGCGTCTGCGTGAACCGGTAGACGCCCTTGAAGCGACCGTGATCGTCGGTCCTCACACTCTTGAAGGTCCGCCATTTCTTCCCGGCGCGGGCCTGGAGCGAGATGGTCCGATTCGCGTGACCCGGCCCGGGAATCCGTCCCTTGAAGCGGACCTTCCTCCCGTTTCGCAGCCGCTTGGGCTTTGCCTTGAAGCTGGGCACCGCCCTCGACTGCACCAGGAGGTCCGGACGCTCGAGCACCTGGTTGTTGTGGCGGTAGACGAGGTCGAGCTTTCGCGA
>JBOGZI010000031.1:0-7880 GCA_050697275.1 Solirubrobacterales bacterium
CTCTTCTGCGAGCGCATCTTCGGTCCGACCAAGGACTGGGAGTGCTACTGCGGCAAGTACAAGCGGGTCCGCTACAAGGGCATCGTCTGCGAGCGCTGCGGCGTCGAGGTGACCCGCTCCAAGGTGCGCCGCGAGCGCATGGGCCACATCGACCTGGCCGCGCCCGTCTCCCACATCTGGTTCTTCAAGGGCGTCCCCAGCCGGATCGGCTACCTGATCGACATGGCACCGAAGGAGCTGGAGAAGGTCCTCTACTTCGCCGCCTCGGTGATCACCTGGGTGGACGAGACCGCCCGCAAGAAGGACCTGAAGAAGCTCGAGAAGGAGGTCGACAAGCAGATCGCGGCCTACGACGCCGAGCGTGAGCAGCGCACCCAGGAGCTGAACGAGTCCATGAAGCGCCGGATCGCCTACCTGGGCGTCGCCGACCCCGACGACAAGGACGCCGAGGCGCCCCCGGCCGGCGAGACCAAGGACTTCAACGAGGACGACGAGCTCTGGGCGGACACGATCTCCAACGTGAAGCGGATGAAGAAGGAGGATCGCGAGAAGACCGCCAAGGAGCTGCGCAAGACCTTCGAGGCAGAGATCTCCGACACCGAGGCGTACCTGGAGGAAGCCGCCGAGCGCATGCGCGAGGTCTGGAAGATCTTCACCGAGATGAAGCCGAAGGACGTGATCAACGACGAGACCACGTTCCGGGAGCTGAAGGACCGCTTCGGCTCCCCGTTCGGCTGGGGCGAGTACTTCAAGGGCGGCATGGGCGCCGAGTCGGTGCGCGAGCTGCTCGATGCTGTGGACCTCGAGGCCGAGGCCGAGCTGCTCGAGGAGACGATCAACACCTCCAAGGGTCAGAAGCAGTCCCGCGCCGTGAAGCGGCTCAAGGTGGTCGACGCCTTCCTCAAGTCCTCGAACAAGCCGGACTGGATGGTGCTCGACGTGGTCCCGGTGATCCCGCCCGAGCTGCGGCCGATGGTGCAGCTGGACGGCGGCCGCTTCGCCACCTCGGACCTCAACGACCTCTACCGGCGAGTGATCAACCGCAACAACCGCCTCAAGCGCCTGCTCGACCTCGGCGCCCCCGAGATCATCGTCAACAACGAGAAGCGGATGCTGCAGGAGGCGGTCGACGCCCTCTTCGACAACGGCCGCCGTGGCCGTCCGGTCACCGGACCGGGCAACCGTCCGCTCAAGTCCCTCTCCGACATGCTGAAGGGGAAGCAAGGCCGCTTCCGCCAGAACCTGCTCGGCAAGCGCGTCGACTACTCCGGTCGCTCGGTGATCGTCTCGGGTCCGAACCTGAAGATCCACCAGTGCGGCCTACCGAAGCTGATGGCGCTGGAGCTGTTCAAGCCGTTCATCATGGCGCGGCTGGTCGAGCGCAAGCAGGTCCAGAACATCAAGGCCGCCAAGAAGATGGTGGACTCGATGATCCCCGAGGTCTGGGACGTGCTCGAGGAGGTCATCCACGAGCACCCGGTGCTGCTCAACCGCGCCCCGACGCTCCACCGCCTCGGCATCCAGGCCTTCGAGCCGGTCCTGGTCGAGGGCAAGGCGATCCAGATCCATCCACTTGTCTGCCATGCCTTCAACGCCGACTTCGACGGCGACCAGATGGCGGTCCACCTGCCGCTGTCGGCGGAGGCCCAGGCGGAGGCGCGCATCCTGATGCTCTCCTCCAACAACATCCTCTCTCCGGCCCACGGCTCGCCGCTGGCGACGCCGACCCAGGACATGGTGCTCGGCCTCTACTACCTGACCTATTCGCACGAGGACATCGACGAGCTCGACCCCACCGAGCTGAAGGTCATGCCGCACCCGTTCCGCACGGCGCAGGAGGCGGAGCTCGCCTACGAGAACGGCCAGGTGGAGCTGCACGACTGGGCCGAGTACCGCCGGCCCGGCCACGAGCATTTCCTGACCACGGTCGGTCGGATCATCTTCAACGACCGGGTCGAGCGGGCGATCGCCAGCGCGCTCCAAGAGGAGTACGACCCCGAGAGCTATGAGTTCATCAACCACTCGCTGAAGAAGAGGGACGTCAACGAGCTGGTCAGCGACCTGGTCGAGCGCTACGGCGCGCCCGCCGTCTCGCTGGTGCTGGACTCCTTCAAGGAGCTGGGCTTCCACTTCGCCACCCAGGCCGGGATCACGATCTCCAAGAACCACGTCGTCGCCCCGCCCGACAAGGAGGAGATCCTGGAGAAGTACGAGGGCGAGGCGCTGAAGATCACCGACCAGTACGACGAGGGCTACATCACCGCCGAGGAGCGCAAGGAGGCGATCACCGGCCAGTGGGACCGGGCCACCGAGGAGGTCGGCCAGGCGATGGAGAAGAACCTCCACGAGCTCAACCCGATCTACATGATGGCCAACTCCGGGGCCCGCGGCTCGTTCAAGCAGATCCGCCAGCTCGCCGGGATGCGCGGCCTGATGGCCAACCCGAAGGGCGAGATCATCGAGCGCCCGATCAAGGCGAACTTCATGGAGGGCCTCACGGTGCTCGAGTACTTCATCTCGACCCACGGCGCCCGCAAGGGCCTCGCGGACACCGCGCTGCGGACGGCCGACTCCGGGTACCTGACGCGAAGGCTGGTTGACGTCGCCCAGGACGTGATCGTGCGGATCGAGGACTGCAAGACCAAGGACCACATCGAGATGCCGCTCTACCGCGAGGACGGCGAGCTCAACCCCAACCTGATCGGGCGCCTGATGGCGAAGAAGTTCACCACCAAGCGAGGCCGGGAGCTGATGAAGCGCAACCAGCAGCTCGACTGGCCCGAGGTCCACGAGATCGCCGAGGGCTTCAAGGACGACGAGGACGTCACCGTCCCGATCCGCTCGGTGCTCAAGTGCGCTGCCGAGTCCGGGGTCTGTCGCCAGTGCTACGGCGTGATGCCGGCTACGGGCGACCTGGTCGAGATCGGGGACTCGGTCGGGATCATCGCCGCCCAGTCGATCGGCGAGCCCGGCACCCAGCTCACCATGCGGACCTTCCACACCGGCGGCGTCGCCGGCCAGGACATCACCCAGGGCCTGCCTCGCGTCGTCGAGCTGTTCGAGGCGCGCAAGCCGAAGGGCCTGGCGAAGATCGCCGAGGTCGCCGGCAAGGTCTCGGTCGAGGAGACCGACAAGGCGGTGAAGCTGACGATCACCGACGACAAGGGCGAGGAGCACGACTACTCCTTCCCGCCCCGCACCAACGTCTTCGTCGAGAAGGGCAAGCTTGTCGAGGCCGGCACTCAGCTCAACGAGGGCTCGCTCTATCCCGCCGAGCTGCTCGCTCTCCAGGGCCGGACCGAGACCGAGGTCTACATCGTCAAGGAGGTCCAGCAGGTCTACCGCTCGCAGGGCGTCGACATCAACGACAAGCACATCGAGCTGATCGTGCGCCAGATGCTGAAGAAGGTTCGCGTCGAGTCCAAGGGCTCGACCGAGCTGCTCCCCGGCCAGCTCGAGGACAGGCTCGTCTTCGATGCGATCAACGAGAAGTTCAAGGGCAAGAAGACGAAGACGCCTGCGCGAGCCGAGGAGGTCATCCTCGGAATCACCAAGGCCTCGCTCGCGACGGAGTCGTTCCTCTCGGCCGCCTCCTTCCAGGAGACGACCAAGGTGCTCACCGACGCCGCGCTCGAGGGCAAGCGCGACCGGCTCCAGGGCCTGAAGGAGAACGTGATCATCGGCAAGCTGATCCCGGCGGCGACCGGACTCAAGCACTACCGCTCGCTCCAGATCGAGCCGGTGGAGCCGGCGCAGCCGCCGGCCGAGGAGCTCCTCTCCGAGGAGGACCTCGCGGCCGAGCTCGGCATGGGAGGCGACGGCGAGGAGGAGGTCCAGGCCGAGGGCTTCGGGCCGTCCTTCGCCGAGGAGCTCGAGGAGCTCGCCTCCGAGATCGAGACGCCGGGCGGCGGCACGGCCACGGCCGAGTCCGACGAGAAGTCCGAGTCCGAGAAGAGCTAGATGTTGGCGCGCGGCCGGGAGCCCCTCGCCGGAGCTCCGATCGCGGACGGTGTTCAGCCCTTCGTAGCCCGCCGACGCGCGTTCTGAGGCGTAGTCTGCCAGGGATGACGATCGCGGCTCGCGAAGCAGCGACTCGCATGGGCGCGCGCCTGCTTCGGGCCGCTCCCCCCCGGGTGCGGGACAGCTATCCGCTGCGCCGGGCGGGCCGTCGGCTGCTGCTGCGACCGGACCTCGAGCAGGTCCCGCAGCGTCCGATTGGCGCCAAGCTCGAGCTGACCTACCACTGCAACCTGCGCTGCTCGTTCTGCTACACGGACTCGCCGCGGCGGACGCTGGCGCGCACAGCGGAGATGGAGGACGACGAGTGGCGGCGGATCGTCGAGCAGACGATCGAGCTGGGCGTGATCGAGGCGGTGGTAACGGGCGGAGAACCGCTTCTACGGCGGGACCTGACCCTGGAGGTTGTCGAGCGGCTGACGGGGGCCGGGGTGATGACCATCCTCAACACGAACGGCTGGTTCGTGGACGAGGCCGCCGCGGAGCGGCTGGCCGCCTCGGGAGCCCGTGTGCACGTCTCGATCGACGGCGCCTCTCCCGAGCTGCACGATGCGTCCCGAGGCGTGCGGGGAAGCTGGCGGCGGGCGGTGGACGCCGTCGACATGCTGCTCTCGCGAGGGGTTCGGGTCCAGGTCGTTCACGTGGTCACCCCCCGTAACGAGGGAGCCTTCGATGAGCTGCTCGAGCAGATGTGGACACTCGGCCCCAGCTCGCTCCGGGTCGCGCCCGTGGGCAAGATCGGGGCGGCCTCGCGCGGCGGGGAATGGGCGGTCGACGTGCCCGCCCTGCGGCGCGCCGTCGACCGCTTCGGCGCACCGCCGCGGCCACGAGTGCTGGTGCACGACACCGTCCCTGGCAACGTGGTGGCGACCGATCGGGCTCCGCAAGCCTTCCTGGTGCGACCCAACGGCGCCTTTCTGGCCGATTCCCAGCACCCCTTCTCCTTCGGACACGCTGCCCGCCAGCCCCTGATCGACTGCTGGCGTGGGCTGCGGGAGAGCTGGCGCAGCGAGAGGGTCGAGGGTTGGCGTCGGGGTGCCCGAAACCCGGACCAGGCGGCTGCGCGAGACCTGGTCGCCTACCGGGACGAGGAGGAGCCGGTCGCGGGCCTCGCCCCCGAGCGCGGCTCGACCAGAAAGGGCGGGGAGGAGCTGGAGCAGGCCCTCGAGCTGCTGGCGACCAAGGCCCCGGACTTCCCTGCGGATGGCCGTGGCGAGATCGCCTCGGCCACGAATCGCGTGCGGGCGCTCGCGCTGGGCAGGAGATACCGTCTCGCGCCCGTCCGGTGGAGCGGGAGCTCGGACGGCCGGAGGCTGGTGAGGGTGATCGCCAGCGGCGAGGTGAGGGCGCTCAACGCGAGCGCCGGCCGGGTGATGGACGCGCTCGACGACGGGAGCGCCGAGGATGCGGCCTCCGCGCTGCTCGCGGCAAGTCCCGGAATCGATCGCTCCCGGGCCGAGCGCGATGCCCTCGCCGCCGCCGGGGCGCTGGTCGAGGCCGGGATCGTGGTTCCCGCGCTCGCTCCGCGCGATGACCTGGCGAGCGCCGCCGATGAGGGAAGTCTCAGCGGGCTGCCCGACTGAGCCCGTCCAGGCCGAGCGGCCTGGAGGCTAGGGCCGCTCGCCCTCGATCCGCGCGGCTCCGAGCTCGAGCAGCCTGCGAACGAATGCCGTCGCGTCGGTGGCGGCGCGCTCGGAGTCGATCCCGGTCTTGGCGGCGAGGTGCGCCGCCAGCTCGGAGAGGGCCCTCGGCTCGGCCAGCGCGTCCCAAATCATCCCGCCGGTCTCGTTCAGTCGCAGATAGCGGTCCTGCTCCGGATCGAGCATCACCGTCTGCCCGGAAAGCGACTCGACGATGAGGCCGTCCTTCCGGGCGATCTGGGTCTGCGGGTCCAGTCGCGTGGGCATCTGGCGGGAGGCTAGTGGTCCCGGGCGCGATCACTGGATCAGGACGCGTCGGCTTGGCGGGACGGGCACCATGTCGCCATGGGAAGCCTGCACGGGTTCGAGATCGACTGCGACCGGGAGCTGCGACGGGTCAGCCCCACCACCGGCTCGCTGGGCACGGTGCGGGTCCGCGCGGCCTCGGAGAGCCCCCTCGATCAGGGCTGCGAGCTGCTGCGTCTGATCACCGACGCGGAAGGGACTCCGGTGTTTGCGCTCGGGCGCAACGATGGTCGTCTGGTGAGCTGGCACGCCAGCGGCGGCTCGTTCCTGATCGACGGAGCGGCCGGGCGGATCGCATACCGTCCCGAGGACGGGACGGTGGAGGGGGATGCCGCGCGCTGGGAGCATCGGCTTGGATCGAACGCGCTGCCGCTTCTGGCCGGCGAGCGCGGCGCGCTCCCCCTTCATGCCTCCGCGGCCGCGGTAGGGGGCCGCGCAGTGGTGATCTGCGGGGTGACCGGCCGGGGCAAGTCGACGCTGGCGGCGACGCTGGTGGCTCGTGGCCATGAGGCGATCGCCGAGGACGGAGTGGTGGTCGGATTCGATCGGGATGAGCCGATCGCCTGGCCGGGCCTGGCGGGGGCAATGATCACCGGCGAGACTGCAGCCGCGGTCGGGATCGCCGAGACGGTGGGCCGCGCCGACGCCCGGGGCCGCGTTTTCGTGGAGGCTCCGCGCGCGGTGACCGGGCCTGCGCCGGTCGCCGGAGTGGCGATCCTGATGGAGCGGGCCGGCGAGCGCGTGCAGCTGGTCAGGCCGGAGCCCCCAAGGGCCCATCGCGAGCTGCTCGCCCACGTGATCTGCGCGGAGCGGCGGGGCCCGGTGGCATTCGCGTCCGCCGCCAGGCTGGTCGAGCGCGCTCCCGTGACCCTGCTCACCGTTCCCGATTCCATCGAGGAGCTGGGACGCGCCGCGGAGGCGCTCGAGTCACTCCCGGAGTTGGACTGATCCACTCTGGGTATGTCTTCGCTCGACCCATTTGGGTAGGGTGGCCCAGCGCCCACGATCACAGGAGGAGGCGAGATGAGCCAGGACCCGACGCCCGAAGACGAAGCGCTCTCGAAGCAGGCCAAGCCGGACTACGAGCCCCCCTCGGTCGAGGAGGTCGACACCGAGGACGCCCCGGCCGTGACCGCCGCGGGAGATGTCCCCACGGGCGACGAGCCCAGCGACCTGCGCCTGAAGCGCTCGCTGCGCCCGCTGGAGGGAGCCACCCCCCGGCTTCGCTGAGGAGCGATGGAGGCAGCGGATCGATCCAAGGGGACGCTCGACCGGATCCGCCGCCTGCGGGGCGTGAGCTGGGAGTGGCGCGAGGAAGCGCCGGTCGAGGCGGAGGGACGCGAGGCGGGGGTGATCGCCCAGGAGGTGCAGGCGGTCTTCCCCGAGCTGGTGGAGACCGGGCCTGACGGCTACCTGAGGGTCCGCTACCGGGGGCTGGCGGCGAGGATCGCTGAAGCTGTGGTTGAGCTTTCGGAAAGGCTCGAGCGGCTCGAGGGTCCCGCTTCCCCTCCGGCCACGCTCTCTGACGCCGGCGCGAAGCGCGAGTTCGAGCCGGTCCAGAGCGCCCTGGCGCGGCTCCGCTCCGGCCAGGACCTGCAGCGCTCCGACTACACAGCGCTGGTGGGCGCGCTGGTCGAGGTGGTCAAGGAGCTGGACGCCCGGCTCGCCCTGCTGGAGGGCGGGACTGAGGCGGATCGAGAGTGAGTCGGCGGCGGGGCGGCGTGGAGGCCTCACCCTATTTGTGTCGGCGAGTTCCGTGGAATAGGGTGGGCAGGCACCCGCGATCGACACCGGAGGAGGCGAGATGAGCCAGGACCCGACGCCCGAACACGAAGCGCTCTCGAAGCAGGCCAAGCCGGACTACGAGCCCCCCTCGGTCGAGGAGGTCGACACCGAGGACGCCCCGGCCGTGACCGC
>JBOGZI010000032.1:0-4809 GCA_050697275.1 Solirubrobacterales bacterium
CGGCAGGTTGCTGTTCGAGGCCTGCACCGCCTCGCGCAGGGTGCAGTTGTTGTTGTCGGTGATGTCGTCGGTGGCGACCGTCGGGGTGATCGTCGCCGCGCCGGCCGCCGGCGCCAGCGCAGCGGCGACCAAAGCGGCCGCCAGCAGGCAGGTGAGCCCCACGGCCCTCACTTGCGCCGCTTCTTCTTCTTCTTCACGCACTTGCCCTTCTTCAGCTTGCGGCCCTTCTTGCACTTCTTCCTCTGCGGGGCAGCAGGGGTTATCGAGGGCGTGACCCCGGCGGGCGTGGCGACGGGCGGCGTCGCGACGGGCGGCGTCGCGACGGGCGGGGGATCGTCCGCCATCAGCAAACGCCCCACCGCCCAGTCGCCCGCGATCCTGCCGCCGACGACCAGCTTGCCATCCGTCTGCGCTGCCACTGCCTCCAGATTCCCGGTACTCGGTGCGAAGTCGTAGAGACGTATGCCGTCACCGTCGAAGCTCGTGTCCGGGGCACCAGCGGCCGTGTACCTCGCCACCACCCAGTCCCCAGCGATGAAACTTTCGCCAACCACCACAATCCTGCCGTCGGGCAGCAGCGTGAGCGACGCCCCGTCGTCGCCCTCCAGGAGGGGTGACTGCACGATCCCGTCGCCGCCGCCGAAGGTCGGGTCGAGATCCCCGTCGCCCTCCAGGCGGGCCACAAAGTGGTCGAAGTCACCCGGACCGGGGAGTTCCTGGGTGAGTCCCGTCAGCAGGACCTTGCCGTCGGACTGGATGTCGACGTCGAGGGCTTGGTCCCTACCGCCGATGTCGATCACCTCCGCGTTAGTGACCGAGCCGCTCGCGTTCAGGAAGGCGACTCCGACGTCGCTGAGGTCCGACGTATCGGCAGTGATCGGATCGGAAGAACCTGCGGCGACGATCGAGGAGTCAGACGAATTGACAGCGACGGCGAATGCTTGATCGCCACCCGTGCTCCCGCTGACGATGGTGGCGGGGCTGGCTGTTCGCAGGCCGGACCCCATGTCTCCAAAGCCGCTCTCCAGGGCACCAGCGGACGTCACGCTCGCGATCCCGAACGTCACGTCCCCGCCAGGCGGCAACGTCCCACCAGCCGCGATCGCGTCGCCGCTGGCTGGGACGAGGGCGACGTCCTCGAACACGCCCACCTCGCCGGGGGCGAAGGTCACGTCCAGAATCCCATCGGGCGGTGCGAACGAGGCGTCTGTGAGTGCGCCGGCGAAGGGCCCGGTGCCGGCATGCTGTGCGACTACCGCGACCGGGTTGTCCTCGTCGCCGCCTGGCTCCTTGAACCCGGCGGTCACGATCGGGCCGCTCGGCCGCACAGCGACACCGGTCAGCCGGGTCGGCTGGCTGTTGTACTGGCCAGACCCCGAAACGCCCGCGCCGCCGAGGAAGCCGGGATCCGGTGCGCCGGCCGTCGTGTAGCGGCCGATCGCGGCGGTCTCATCATCATCGGTCGAGCCCTCGGTCTCGCCGGTGCCGACCGCGACGATCTTGCCATCGCTCTGGATCGCGAGGTCGGCGACCTCGGAGCCGTCGAAATCCGAGCGCGTGATCCCATCACCGTCGAAGCTCGAGTCGAAGTCGCCGGGGGCGGCGAATGCGATCGCTGTCCCAAGTGCGAGGCAGGCCACGCAGGTGGATGCGGCGACGGTCTTCACTCTGATCGTCCGAGTCATCGCTTCCCTCCGGTTCCGTTCCCCTCCCGCCCCCGCGGCTTCGCTTCTCGCAGCCAGCCCTCAATCTGTCCCGCGATCTCGCGCAGCGATGTCAACCGGGCCTTGCGCCCGGTGCGCACCTCGTGGACCGTGGCCGGCCCGTCCTGCTCGCGGAGTGAGACCACGAATGTCTTGCGGCTTGAGGGCGTCGGCGCCACGGCTCTCAGGAGCAGCTGGTGAACTCGGTGGCGAGCGGATCGGTGTTGCCGTTCGCCCATTTGATTTGAAGGGTGTTCGATCCCGTGGTGCAGCTGACGAAGAGAATGCCTCCGCTGGCAGGCGTGGCTGGCGTCGCGGTGTTGGTCAGAGGCAGCTGGTTGATCCCGGTGACGCTTCCCGCCACGGACAGATCGCCGCCGACCGAAAGGGTGTCGTCGGTCCGCAGGGTGTTGGCGGCGGGCCGGTACAGGTTCGCGGTGCCGCCGAGCACCAGGGCGTCCCCGGCCGAGGTCGCGCCGGAGAGGTTGACCGGGCCTGCGTTGATCGTGACCGTGTCCGCCTGGGTGTCGCCCAGCGTCGTGTCGCTGCCCACAGTCGCGCTGCCGTCGACCGTGGCGCCGCCGTCAACGTCGAAGGAATCATCGGTGTGGAGGGTGTCGGCGGCGCTGCGGTAGAGGTTCGCCGGGTTGGAGGCGAGGCTGCCGAAAGTCAACGCATCCGTGGCGGTGGTCGCGTTGGAGAGGTTGACGTTGTCGCCAAAGTTGACGGCGTCGGGCAGGTTCAATCCCGAGGGGGCCTCGAGGAACAGCGCCTGGGGGAACCCGGCAAGGTTGTAGATCTTCGGTCCGCCCGGCCCGAACTCGATCCCGGGCGAAGCCTGGGTCGAGAGCGCCAGGTTGAGTCCGTTCACCGTGCCGATCGTCGGGTTCGGGTAGGTGCCGGCGAGCTCGCCGCCCGCGGGGCCGCTGGGCGGGCCGCCGACGCCGGAGGGTCCCTGCGGGCCCTGGATTCCTTGGGGGCCGGGTGCCCCCGCGGTACCAGCCGGCCCGGCGGGGCCCTGCGGACCGGCGGGGTCGCGCTTGGCCTTCTTCTTCTTCGCGGCCTTCTTCGCGCTCAGAGTCCGTGCGTCGCCATTGCTGGCGGTCTGCACCGCAACCGCGGTCCCGTTGAGCGCGATGAAGATCGCGACCAGGCCGAGCAGGTTGCCGCGAAGCCAGGAGTGGGCGGGCGAGCGCTGGTAGCGGGGACTCGTGGACATCGCCGCCATCAAAGCGACCACCCCTCACGCGATCTTCACGCGGGGCCCCCCACCCCTGAGAGGCGTGAATCGGTCGGCTAGGCGCCGGCGAGTATGCGGCGCTGGAGGGCGAGCGTCTCGGCCTCGGGCTCGATCCCGAGCTCCTCGACCAGCGCGCGGCGGCACTCGAGGAACTGGCGCAGCGCATCCCCCCGCCGGCCGGCGGCCGCGTAGGCGCCCATCAGCAGCCGCTGGGCGTTCTCGTCGAGCGGGTCGAGGTCGACGAGCGACCTCGCCGCTCGAGCGGCGGCGGCGTGATCGCCGGCCCGGCCGTGAGCCTCGGCCAGGCCGCTGAGCACGTCTCCATGGAGAGAGCTGAGGCGCTCCCGCCAACTCGCCGCCCAGTCGGAGTAGCGCTCCTCCGGCAGCGGCTCCCCGGTCCAGAGGCGGGTGGCCGCCTCCATCGCCACGATTCGCTCTGACCCGGTGGCCGCAAGCGCCCGGCGCGCGGCGGCCTCGAAGTCGTCGGCGTCGAGGCGGTCGCCGCCGTGCAGGTCGAGGGCGTAGGAGCGCTCGTAGACGCGCAGCCTGCTCTCCTCCCAGGGCAGGTCGAGCACGGCGCGCGCGCTGGAAATCGCCGTCTGCAGCCCCCGCCGCGCGGAGTCCGGGGACTTGTCGGGCCAGAAGGCCTCGATCAGCTCGTCCTCCGGAACCAGCTCCCCGCCGCGGATCAGCAGGAGGCGCACCACCCGCTCCGCGACCTTGCGCTCCCACGCGGCGCGGTCCACCGTGTAGGCGCCGCGGCGGATCTCGAACCGCCCCAGCGTCCGGAAGGCGAGCGGAGGCGGGTGGCGCTCGAGGCGGACCCGCAGGGACTGGATGGAGGAATCGTCGCTCTCGGCAACCCGGGCAAGCGCCTCGGGGCGGCCCGCGGCCGCTGCGGCAGCGACTGCTGCCTCGCGCACGGCGGGCTGCGGATGCTCCGCCAGCCCGACGACCTGAGGCCCGCCAGGAAAGGCGGCGTCGAGCGCATTGACGGCGGTCGCCGCGTCCAGCGCCCCCGCTTCGAGCGTGCTCCAGAGCACCTCCCGAACCTGCGGCCATTCGCTGCGCAGCAGGAACCGGGCCGCGTCGCCTGCCTCGGCGAAGGCGGCGGCGAGCGCCGCGTGCGCCGCCTTTTCATCGCCGGACCGGTGGAGGACGCAGGCGAGCGCGGTGCGGGTGCGGGCCTGCGACTCGCCCCGTCCCAGCGCGTCCAGGAGATCCTCGAGCGCCGCCTGGGCGAGGGCGGGCTGGCCCGCATCGCAGAGGATCGGCGCGAGCACCGACAGCGGACGGACGCGATCGAAGGCGGGCATTCGCTTCGCCTCCTCGATGCCCCGCCGTCCCTCGGCCAACGCGGAGGACGGGTCCCCGTCGCCCGCTGACAGCAGCGCGCGGGCGACGTGCTGATCGCACCCAACCCAGGAGGACCAGTGACGGTCGACGCGCTCGAGCTGGACCCTCGCTTCCTCGGGGCGACCGAGCAGGGCGAGGATCGTCGCGGCGGAAAGGCGAGCGCCGGCCCCGATGAAGCCGGCGAGCCCGGTGCGCTGCGCGGCCGCCAGCAGATCGTCGAACGTCTCGAGTGCCTCCTCCAGCTCGCCTCGCGCCTCGTGGATCGCCATCTTGAAGACGAGCACGTAAGCGAGGCGGTTGTACGGGTCCTGGGCCTCGAGGCCGACGATCCCCTCGTTCAGGTGCTCGAGCGCATCGTCGAGCTGCCCGGCGGGCAGCTCCAGATACTGCGCCCGGAACGCGGTGAGGCCGGGACCGAGCAACTCGCGGGCGCTCGGCCGCTCCAGCGCTGCGGCCAGGGCATGGTCCGAGCCCTCCACGCCGAGCCGGGCCAGCAGGCCCGCATGCAGG
>JBOGZI010000033.1:0-10451 GCA_050697275.1 Solirubrobacterales bacterium
GGCGGAGCCGCCGCCGCGGCCGCGGTCCTGGGCGCGGGCGGGACTGCGCCCGAGCTTCCCGCAGAGCCGCAGTTCGCCACCCTGCACGGCCTCTACTGGCTGATCGCCAACCTGGCGGAGACGGAGCCGCTGCTGATCGCTCTCGACGACGCGCACTGGGCGGACTCCGCCTCGCTGCGGCTGCTCGCCTTCCTCGCACCGCGGCTGGAGGAGCTGCCCGTGGTGCTCGTCCTCACGGCGCGCCCGGAGGAGTGGGATTCCGGAGCGCTGTTCGCCGCCACCGCCTCGGACGCGGCCAGCCGCTCGATCGCGCCCGCGCCGCTGTCGGAGGCGGCGAGCGCCGGCGTGGTCGACAGCCGTTACGGCGGGGAGGTGGACCCCGAGTTCGCCCGCGCTTGCCACACCGCCACGCTCGGCAACCCCTTCTATCTGCATTCGCTGCTCGACGAGCTCGACCGCGACGGTGTCGAGCCGGTGGCGGCCGCGGCCAGCCGAGTTCTCAGCCTGGGTCCCCGCGCCGTCTCCCAGGCGACCCTGGCTCGGCTGGCCAGGCTTCGCCCCGCCGCGCCGGCGCTCGCCCGGGCCGTTGCGATCCTCGGAGACGATGTGCGGCCCGAGCGGGTGGCCCGGTTGGCCGGGCTCGAGACCGAGGAGGCGATCGCAGCCGCCGAGGACCTCGCCCGCGCCTCGATCCTGGACGTGGGGGAGCTGCTCAGCTTCGCCCACCCGATCACCCGCAACGTGGTCCACCGGGACATCGGCCGCGGCGAGCGTGCCCGGCTACATCGTCGAGCGGCGGAGCTGCTGGGCGAGCAGGATGCACCTCCCGAGCAGGTCGCCGCGCAGCTGATGGCGATCGAACCGGCCGGAGACGCCGACGTGGTGGCGACCCTGCGCGCCGCCGCCGCCGAGGCGTCGGTCAGGGGGGCGACCGATTCGGCGACCGCCTACCTCAGGAGGGCGCTGGGGGAGCCGCCGCCCGCCGATCGGCGCGCCGAGGTCCTGGTCGAGCTTGGGCTGGCGGAGTGGCTCACCGACGTGACCGCCGCCACCGAGCACCTGGCGAAGGCGCTCGAGCTCACCAGCGATCCGGTGACCCGCTCGCTGATCGCGGCGACCCTCGCCCGGACCCAGTTCTACGCCGGCCTCTTCCCCGACGCGGTCGAGGTGGCGCGCCGCGCGGCCGAGGAGGTCGGGGACCGAGACCCCGAGATCCGCCAGGGCCTGGAGTCGGTCATCCTCGCCTCTGCGCTGGTCGAGCCCAGCCTGCGCCACCTCGCGGACGAGCTCGCCGGGCGGGTGCGAAGGGAGGGGATCGAGGGCGACGGCTACGGCGCCAAGGCGCTTGCCTCCGGCCTGCTCTACGTGGACGCAAGGGCGGGGATCCCGGCCGCGGAGGCCGTGGAGCGCGGCGAGCGGATCCTCGACGGCGGGGTGCTGCTGGCGATGGAGAACGGCCGCGCCGCGTACCTCGCACCGGTGATCGCCTTCATCGCCGCCGACTCCGAGCTGGCGCTGCCGGCCCTCGAGGCCGGACTCGATGCGGCGCGCGAGCGCGGCGACGTCTCCGCGATGGCCGGCGATCGAACCTGGAGCTGCCTGGCCCACCTGGTCCGCGGCGGGTTGATGGACGCGATCGCCGACGGCGAGGCCGGTCTGGTGGCGAGCGACGAGTACGGCGTGGCGGTCGGCGTCCCCTGGGCTGCGGCCTGGCTGGCGATGGCGCTGATGGAGCGGGGAGACCTCGATCAGGCCGAGCGGGCGCTGGCCCGCGCGAACGCCGACCCGCAGGTGCCGGACAACGCGCACTGGCACGCCTTCCTCGATGCCCGGGCCCAGCTTCACCTGCTCAAGGGGGAGCCGGGACGGGCGCTCGAGGACGCGCTCGAGTGCGGCAGGCGGTTCGAGGCGGTTGGGGGGCGCAATCCCGCCTTCGTCCCCTGGCGCTCGCGTGCGGCGCTCTCCCTGACCGAGCTCGGCGAGGACCCCGAGCGCGCCCAGGCGCTGGCGAGCGAGGAGGTCGAGCTGGCGCGGGCGTGGGGCGCGCCGCGCGCGCTGGGCTCGGCCCTGCGCGCCCAGGGGCTCGTGCTCGGCGGCGAGCGGGGCCTGGCTTCCCTGCGCGAGTCGGTCGAGGTGCTCGACGGCTCCCCCGCCCGGCTCGAGCATGCCCGCGCCCTGGTCGAGCTCGGCGCCGCCCTGCGTCGCGGCGGGGGGCGGGCGGAGGCGCGCGAGCCGCTGAAGGCGGGTCTCGAGCTCGCCCGCGGTTGCGGCGGGATCCCCCTGGTCGAGCGCGCCTACGAGGAGCTGCGCGCCAGCGGCGCCCGCCCCCGCAAGATCGTCTACACGGGGGTGGACGCGCTCACCGCGAGCGAGGGCCGGGTGGCGAGGCTGGCCGCCTCGGGGATGACCAACCGCGAGATCGCGCAGAGCCTGTTCGTGACCGTGAAGACGGTCGAGTTCCACCTGGGCCAGGCCTACCGCAAGCTCGACATCTCCTCGCGGACAGAGTTGGGCGCCGCCCTCGGCGAAAGCGGGTAGCCGCCCGGCGAGCGCCGGCCGGCCGGGCGCCGGCAAGCTGGGGTCGATGCTGGGGTGCCCCCCCGTTGCGAACGGCGCGACCGGCCGCCAGGATCGCAGCGATGACGCGGAGGGGAAGAGGCCTCGCTATGGCTCGATGGCGGATCCGCGCAGCCGCTGTGGCCGCCGTGGTCGCCGTGGCCGTGCTGGCCTCGAGCGCGCAGGGCGCCGTCATCGACGTCACCACCACCGGGGATGCAGTTGCGGTCGACGGTGACTGCTCGCTGCGGGAGGCCGTGAACGCGGCCGAACAGAACTCGCCCGAGAACGAGTGCACTGGCGGCGACCCGATGCTCGGTCCAGACCAGATCGCTCTTGGCGCGGCGAGCTACGGCCTGACCGGCGCCGCCGGCGACGACGGCAATCTGTCCGGCGACCTCGACATCTTTGCCCGGCCCGCGACCGAGGGGGCGTTGACGATCACCGGCCAGGGCTCGGGCCAAACCACGATCGACGCCAACGTGATCGACCGCGTCCTCCATCTGCCTGGTGGAGGCGAGCTGACGGTCGAGGATGTGAAGATCCAGAACGGTTCCGTAGCCAACCGCGCTGGCGGCATTCTGGGAGTCAGCGACCCCGACATAACCCTCGATGGAGTGGAGCTGTTCAACAATCAGGCCACCGTCGGCGCTGGTGGGATCGAGCTTCTCGGGCCGGACGCGAGCTTGAAGATCCTCGGCAGCGAGATCCACGGCAACAGCACCGTCGGGACCCTGGGTGGCGGTGGAGTGTTGGTCACTGGCTCGCTGGAGATCACCGGCAGCTCGATCCACGACAACAGCGCGGACACCGCGCAGAACTTCTCCGGCGGTGGGGGCGGGGTCAAGGCCGGCGGCACCACGACGATCACCGAGAGCTCGATTCATGACAACAGCGCCGGCGACGGGAACCCTGCCACCCAGGACAACTCCGACGATGGCGGCGGCATCCACTTCTCGGCCTCATCGCCGACGACGCTGACGATCAGCAATAGCACCATCTCGGGCAACTCAACCGAGCGATTCGGCGGCGGCCTGTCTGCAGCCGGTTCGAACTCGACCGTGGTGATCGAGGGCTCGACGTTCGAGGGCAACTCCGCGTCCACGACTGAGGCGGCGCAGGGCACCAGCGGAGCCGGGATCTACAACGCGAACGGCTCGACGCTAGAGATCTCCAACGCGCTCTTCAGGGATAACCAAGCCACTGCTGGGTCCGGCGGCGATGCTGATGGCGGCGGCGTCCATACCGAGGGGTTCTTCGGGGCGACGACGACGATCGCCGAGAGCCTCTTCCAGACCAACTCCGTGTCGGTCGCGGGCGGCGCCGGTGCCAACGGCCGCGGCGGCGGCCTGTTCTCGGGCGCCGACGCCGACACGCGCGTGGAGGGGACCACCTTCACCGGCAACTTCGCGCTCGCCTCGGGGTCGGCCGTCGCGCAGGGCGGTGCGATCGCCGCGGAGCTCGGCTCCAGCTCCACCGTGGTGGTGAACAGCACGATCGCCGGGAACTCCGCCGTCTTTACCGCGGCCTCCACGGGAGGAGGGATCCAGCAGCTCGGGACGGCGACGATTGACGTGGTGAACTCGACCATCTCCGGTAACTCGGCCCCAGCCGGGCCCGGCCTGCACCGCAGCGGGACCGGCGACGTGACCCTGAAGGGCACGATCATCCACGACGAGCCCATGGCCTGCGTAGGCGGCTTCACCAGCGCTGGGCATAACGTCGACCGTGGTTCGAGTTGCGTTGATGGCATCGCCCAACCGAGCGATCTACCCAACACCGACCCGATGCTCGGTCCGTTGGCCGACAACGGCGGCCCGCACGCGGGCGCGCCGGCCGACGACGAGCCGATCCCGACCATGGCCCTGCCGGCGAGTGGCAGCGACGCCCTCAACCACATCGCCCAGGCGGACTGCACCGACGATGGGGGCGTCGACTTCCTTGCGGTCGACCAGCGCGGCTTCGGCCGGCCGTTCCCGAGCGGCGGCAGCTGCGACGTCGGTGCCTTCGAGTACCGCGACAGCGACGGCGACGGGATCGAGGATGGCGTCGACCCGACGCCGTTCGGCATCCCGCCTCAGGGGGTCCCGCCTCAGGGGGCCCCGCCTCAGGGGGCCCAGAGCTCACCCCTTCCCTCCAGCGCCTTCGACCTCGGCAAGCTGAAGCGGAACAAGAAGAAGGGGATCGCCTTCCTCTTCGTGAACGTTCCGGGTCCCGGCGAGGTCGGCCTCGCCGGCAAGGGAGTGAAGAACGTCGGCATCGCCTCCGCCTCGGCCCGAAAGAGCGTCTTCACGGCCGGAGGCGTGGTGAAGCTGCGAATCAAGCCGGGCAAGGGCAAGAAGGCCCGCAAGCTCGTCCGCCGGCTGAAGGACAAGGGCAAGGCGAAGCTGAAGGTCAGGGTGACCTACGTGCCGACCGGGGGCCTCGCCAACACCCAGGCGCGGAAGGTGAAGCTGGTCCGGAAGTAGTCAGCCGGCGGGGAGCACCCGGACGTCGTAGCGCCGGATCTGCTTGTCGGCTGTGATCAGCGTCAGGCCCTCCACCCGCGCCTGGGCGACGAGCATGCGGTCGAACGGATCGCCGTGCAGGCGGGGAAGCTCCGCGGCGGCGACGGCGTGCTCGAAGCGGATGGGAAGCTCGCTGAACCCGGAGGTCCGCACCAGCCCGGCGAGGTCCCCGGGGATCGCGAGCCCGCCGCCCTCGCGCTTGATCGCCGCCTCCCAGACGGTGGCCGCGCTGACCACCTTCTCGTTCTCCTCGGCCTTGATCTCCCACAGGATCCGCGGCGGCAGCGCCTGCGGATTCCCGTAGAGCCAGAGCAGGACGTGGCTGTCGAGCAGGAGCCTCAGCCGTCCTCGGGCCACTCCCACTCCTCGGGGTCCTGGAACAGGGGATCGTCGGGATGGCCCTCGTGAAAGCTGCGCGCGATCTCGTCGTCGGTCCGGTCGAAACCGGGCAGGATCTCGACCTTGCCCTCGAGCGAGCCGATGCCCGTGATCGGAAACGCCTCCCGGACGGGGACGAGCTTCGCGACCGGCCTGCCGTTTCGCGCGATCACGATCTCCTCGCCGCGTTCAACGCGCTCGAGCAGCCTCGAAAGGTTGGTCTTCGCCTCGTGGATGTTCACCCTGTCGTGTGGCTGAGTGCGCCGGGGCATGACCTCTCCCCTTCAGGACCGTTCTCGGGTTCGCGGCGAGGTTAGTCCACTCTAGCTAAGGAGTCGGGTCCCGCGTAGCCCGGCGCGTCCCCGGTCCGTCCCCAACCCGCGAGTTCCGGGATCCGCAGTACTAGGCAGTCAGCCGGCTGACATGGCACTGGCGCCCGTCGTCACTAGGCCTCAAGGTAGGTGTTCCGGATCGCGGAAGCACGGACGCGGTCAAGGGGGCGCCAAGGAAGGGGAGAGCTGGAAGGCATCGAGAGAGACGCGAGGTCGCGACCGAGGAACAGCCGAGCGCGCGGGACCTTCACAGCCGCGGTCTTGACGGCCGCGCTGCTTTCGCCTGCATCGGCCGGGGCGGCGACGATCACGGTCAACACGGATACGGACCCGGCTCCCGCCGACGAGGGGCTCTGCACGCTGCGCGAGGCGATTGCGGCCGCCGCCACGGACAACGAGAGCGGCATGACCGCCGGGGAGTGCATCACGGGGAGCGGACCCGACACGATCGACTTCAACATCGCCCCCGGCGGCGGGGGCGCCCACATGATCCAACCCGTCTCGGCGCTGCCGACCGTGACCGACTCGACCACCATCGACGGCTCAGCCACCGACCCCGACCCGATCGAGATCGACGGCTCGGGCGCCGGCATGGGCGTGGACGGCCTCAGCCTGGGGAGCGGTACCAACACGATTCGCGGGCTCTCCGTCTACGGCTTCTCCCAAGACGGTATCCGCACCGTCTCCGCCAGCGGCGCCGACACGATCGAGGACAGCTTCATCGGCACCGACTCGACCGGGACGGCCGGGATCGGCAACGGTCGGCACGGAGTCGGCAACGTGATCCTGGATGGCTTGATGATCGAGGACAACGTGATCTCGGGCAACGGGGCTGTCGTGACGGGCCATGGTGTCGACTTCGCGGGAACCAACATCGATGCCAGTGTGATCAAGGGCAACCGGATCGGGACCAACCCCGCGGGCACCCTCGCCCTGCCGAACGACGGCGACGGAATCCAGCTCTCCAGTCCCGGCGACATGCACGTGATCGGCGGGAGCGGACCCGGTGAGGGGAACGTGATCTCCGGTAACACCGGGTACGGGATCCGGCTCCAGGGCAGCACCAACGACCCCTTCGAGACGACGGACAACACGATCAGCGGAAACCTGATCGGAACCGACGCCGCGGGCACCACGGCGATTCCGAACTCGATCGCCGGCCTGATCATCTTCAACGACGTCCGGGCCTCGACCATCGAGGAAAACGTCATCTCGGGGAACGCCGACCAAGGCGTGCACTTGACCGGTGCCCTCGATCCCCCGACGGGGAACACCATCGCGGCGAACGCGATCGGGGTGGGAATGGACGGGACGACTCCGGTCGCCAACGGGAAGGATGGCATCAGATTGGAGGGCGGGGCCACGAGCAACGTGATCGGTGGCGCCGCCCCAGGCGCGGGCAACTTGATCGCCCACAACGGCACCGACGGCGTCGCCCTCCTCAACGACGGCACGGTTGACAACTCGATCCTCGGCAACTCGATCCACTCCAACGGCAACACCATCGTCGACCTCGGCATCGACCTTGCGGGCAACGGCGTCAGCCTCAACGACGGAGCGGGCGACGGGGACCTCGGCCCGAACGGCCTTCAGAACTTCCCGGTGATCACCGGCGCCCAGACCAACTCGGTGGATACGACGATCCAGGGGACCCTCGACTCGGTCGCGAGCCGGACCTTCCGGATCGAGTTCTTCTCGAACGCCGCCTGCGACGACTCGGGCAACGGCGAGGGGCGAACCTTCCTCGGCGCTGAGAACGTGTTTACCAATGTCAGCGGCAACGCCCAGATCGCCGCGACGGTATCCCCGAGCACCCCCGGAGAGGAGATGACGGCGACTGCGACGGACCAGACGCCGGATGAGGCGAACACCTCCGAGTTCTCACAGTGCGTCACGATCGCCTCAAAGCCGGAGCCGCCTCCGCCTCCGCCTCCGCCTCCGCCCGCCCAGATCGCGACCGTCTTGCCCTCCAACCTCTTCGAGCTCGGCAAGCTGAAGCGAAACAAGAAGAAGGGGATCGCCTTCCTCTTCGTGAACGTGCCGGGGCCCGGCGAGGTCGGCCTTGCCGGCAAGGGGATCAAGAACGTCGGGATCGCCTCCGCCTCGGCCCGGAAGAGCGTCTTCACCGCCGGCGGCGTGGTGAAACTGAAGATCAAGCCGGGCAAGGGGAAGAAGGCACGCAAGCTCGTCCAGAGGCTGAAGGACAAGGGCAAGGCGAAGCTCAAGGTCCTGGTCACCTACGCCCCGACCGGTGGGCTCGCCAACACCCAGGCGCGGAAGGTGAAGCTCGTCCGCAAGTAGCCCCGGTCATCAACTCCCCTCGAAGGCCTCGGGATGCGCAGACTTCAGGGCCTCGAGGTCGATCCGGTCCAGCGGGCGATCGGATGCACGCTTCATCGCAACCAGGTGTTCAAGCGAGCACACTCGCACCTGAAGTCCCCCGAGATCTGCGTCGTTGGCCGCCGCGTCGAGCTCGTCATAGCCGGGTATCTGAGGCAGTCCCTGCAAGACATCCACGTCGCCGAGCTCGGTGACCACGTAGGCCTTGTCCCTGGCGTGGACAAAGACCCGCACGGACTCCGGACCGAGGAGGTCGTCGCCTACCTTTACCCGACCCCGAATCTCTTCCAGCGCGGCGATCAGCTTGTCGAGGTTCTTGCCCTCCGGATTCGGCACGATGTCGATGTCCCGCGTGGCGCGTATGTAGCCCCAGGCGTTGACCGCAAGCGCACCGACCAAGACGAAGTCGACCTCGGCCGTGAGCAGCCGCTCGAGAAGCCCGCGCAAGCGCGCTTCGTAGGTCACCCGCGGTAGCTGAGAGTTCCCGTAAAGCTGAGCAGGAACTCGCTCAAGGCCAGCCCCTCCGCGAGGTTGACGCCCAGCGGACGCTTTGCGTCATCGCGAATCCGCTGCTTGGCGGCCCGCTCGTTCTCACCCCAGGGATTCCGGGCGACCCGGCGCCTTATCGCCTCGATCTCCTGAATCCGGTGCTCCCTTGTGCCGCTGCCTTGCATGGATCAAGGGTAGGCCCTGGCGGCGACGCCGGCCTCGCGAGGGCCATAGACAGAACAAAGAGAAGGCTACGTGCCGACCGGCGGAGTCGCCAACACCCAGGCGCGGAAGGTGAAGCTGATTCAGAAGTAGGTGGGCTCGAGCGACGGCTGAGGGCGAACGCCACTCTCCCACGCGTAGGCAAGCCCGGTCTACGATTTGCGCAATGGCTGTCGGGGAGAGACTTGGACGCTACGACGCCGTCGACCTCGTCGGCAGGGAGCGGGAGTTGAGCGCGGCCGAAGCTGCGCTGGCGGCGGACGCCGGCGGGGCGATCCTGTTCGTGCACGGGCCGGGCGGGATCGGCAAGAGCTCCCTCGCCAGAGCGCTCGCCCGCCGGGCGATGCAGGCGGGGCGCTCGGTGTGGGAGGTCGACGCGCGAGACGTGCCGCCGAGTCCGGAGGGACTCAGCGATGCGCTGGCGGGGGTCATCGATGAGGACCGTCCACTGATCGTGATCGACAGCTTCGAGCTGATCGAGCCGAGCGGCGCCCACCTGCGCGGCGAGCTGATCCCGCGGCTGCCGGAGGGCAGCGTGGTCCTGATCGCGAGCCGCAACCCGCCCGATCGCGGCTGGCTCGAGGGGCATTGGAGCGAGCTGATGGAGGAGATCCGGCTCGGGCCGCTCGCGGACGAGGAAGCCGTCGAGCTGGTCGGGTCACAAGGGGTCGAGGGCGTGCGCGCAACCGACGTCGTCGCCTGGAGCCAGGGCCACCCGCTGGCCCTGGAGCTCGGCGCACGGGTCGCGACGGAGGACCCCGCCTGGGTCCCGGGGGAGGGGATCGCCCCCGACGAGCTCGTCAGGGCCCTGGTTCGCCGCCTCGGCGAGGCCGATGTCGCCGCCGGGCACCTGCCGGCGCTCGGGGTGGCAGCGATCGCGCGCTCGACCACGCCGGCGCTGCTCGAGGCGGCGCTGCCGGAGCACGACGCCGACGCCGAGTGGAAGTGGCTGTCCGCGCGCAGCTTCGCCGAGCCGCTGGGCGAGGGGATCGCGCTCCATGCGCTCCTGCGGGAGGCGGTCCGGGCCGACCTCAAACGGCGGGACCCGGTGCTGGAGGCGTGCCTCAAACGCCGAATCGCCGACCACGTCTACAAGGTGGCGGAGTCCTCGGGGGAGCTGAACAAGGTGCTCGACCTCTCCCACCTGATCGAGAACATGGGCCTGAGGTGGTTCGTCTGGGAGGCCTCGGCGCGCTTCTACCTGACCGGCCCGGGCCCCGGCGACGCGGACGAGATCGACCGCGCCCTTGCGGAGCCGGGGGTCGACCCGATCGGCGGCGGGAAGGACGTGTGGGAGATCGCCAGACCGTTCTTCAAGCGGATGCCCGAGCTCGGCGTAGTCGCCAGGGACCCAAATGGGCGAATCGCCGGCTTCACCTTCGTTCCCACCACCGCGGTGGACGATCCCGAGCTGGAGGCGGCGCCGCTGATCGGGCCCTGCCTGCGCCACGGGCGCGACCTGGAGCCCCGCGGCGAGGCGGTGATCATGCCCTTCATGTGCGATCTGACCGGCGATCTCTCGTCGGGGATCATCGGCATGCTCGCCAACGCCGCCCTGCTGCGCTCCTCCCACACCAATCCCCGCTACACCTACATGACGATCGACCGCGAGATCGAGTTCGGCCGG
>JBOGZI010000034.1:0-6306 GCA_050697275.1 Solirubrobacterales bacterium
TCGCCGCCGCCGGCGCCGCCGGCGCCGCCGGCGCCTACTTCCTCGACCCGAACCAGGGCAGCCGCCGCCGGCACGCGGTGCGCGACCGTGCGCTGGCGCTCGGCCGCAAGGCCGCCGCCACCGCGCGCCGCCAGACCGAGTACCGGAAGCAGCAGGCCGAGGGCAAGGTCGAGGCGCTGAAGAGCAAGGCGCGGCCCGAGAAGCCCGCGGCCAACGACCAACAGCTCGCCGAGCGGGTGAAGAGCGAGATCTTCCAGCCCGCCGACGCGCCGAAGGGATCGGTCAACATCAACGTCGAGCGCGGGATCGTCTATCTGCGCGGCGAGGTCGACCGGCCGGACAAGATCAGGGAGCTGGTCGAGGAGGCCGGCAAGGTCGATGGCGTCGCCGGCGTGGAGAACCTGCTCCATACCTCCTGAAGATCGTCAGTGAGCGATGAACCGGCGGCGGGCCTTCCTGGCCCGCTCGCCGGCCCCATCATCCGGCGGGCCGCCGTTGCCGGAGACGCCGTTGCCGGACTCGTCGGTGCGAGAGTCCAGCCGATCCCCCTCGGTCTCCGTGCTTTCGGCTCGCCCACGCGCCCGCCGGAAGCGCGCCGGTCGCAAAGTCTCTCTTGGGGAGCGAGCGTTCATTCGATCGGGCCGACCCATTGGGATCGGCCCGAGCCCGCCCCCTCCGCGAGTCGTTCCTTTCCGCATTACGCGGGTTCAGGCGACCTGCGAATCCGCCTCTCGCCTACCCACAACTTGAACATTGTGCCCGATGCGGCGTAGAATCGCATCAGCGCACGAGTAGCGCCGCCTCGGCTCGAACCGTCGCGTGCCAAGACTCGGCGCTGGAATGCTGGAGGCACAGCCCTCTAGGGGGAGGACCGGGTTTCCTCGAGACACCACCCGGGAGGAGGAGTTCTTGCCCGAGCTGACACCGATCAACGGACCGAAGCCCGCACTGCTCGCCGTGCGAGTGGTCGAGGGGCCCGACGACGTCGCCGTCCTCGAGGCGGAGGGCGAGCTCGATCTGAGCAGCGCCCCCGAGCTGCGGGGACCACTGTTCGAGCGGGTCGAGGGGGGCGTGCGCATCGTCCTCGACCTGAGCAAGGTGAGCTTCATCGACTCATCCGGCATCGCGGTGCTGGTGCAGGCCCATCGCGCCAGCAACGGGGATCGCTCCAACGGTGGGCCCGCCCTCCACACGGTGATCGCTCCCGGCTCCCAGGTGGCGCGCGTGTTCGAGCTCGCCACGCTCGACCGGGCGCTGCCGGTGTTCGAGAACCGTGATCACGCCATCCGCGGGCTGACCCGGGAGGGCTCCGGCAGCTAGGCGCCGTCGCCCGGGGCGGTCGGCACTTCGACTTCCTCCGCCCCGTCGAGCGGCTCGAGCACGAAGATCTCGACGGCGAGATCCGGGTTGGTGTGCACGGCGCTCATGTAGGCGATCGTCTTGCGCCCCGTCGCGTCCTCGACCAGCCGCCTGAACTCCCACTCCATCACCTGCTGGAAGCTGCGCCTCATCTGGTGGACGGACTCGCGCTCTCCCGTGTCGAGCAGCGTTCGCTCCACCGTCGTGAACCCGTCCCGAAGGATGCAGATCACGGTGCCGTTCACCATGTGGCTCTTCGCCTTGGTCGGCCCCTTGCCGTAGTAGCGGCTGTGCAGCTGCACCAGGCCGGTCGAGATCCGAGACAGCATCGCCCCGCGGCCGGTCGAAGGTCGAATCGCTCCGTCGGGGGTCGCTCCGTCGGGGCTCGCTCCGTCTCGGGTCGCTCCGTCGGACCGGGTCGGTTCGTCGGGCAACGCAAACTCCTTGCGGGTTGCTTGCCGCATCTCTTCTGATCAAACGCCCGAGAGGAAGAAATGCGGTGAGCCCAACGAACGCTACTGCCAATCAGCGTACTCCGATTGGGGCCCGTCCGCCGATCAGCACGAATTCGCCGAGCGGGCCTCAGCCCCCGCCGCGCTCACCCGGGGGACCCTCGTCAGGGTCCTTCTCGGGCTTGACGACCTCCTCGTCGATCCCGATCACCTCCTCGGGGGAGTCGGCTCCGCCCGTCCCCGACTTCTCGTCCGCGTGCTCCTCCGGAACCGGGTCTTGCTCAGCTCGCTCCATGGGCGCGAGTCTGCCCCGGGGCGGATCGGTCCAAACCGAAACCGCCGTCCCGCTCGGCTCAGGCGGAGTCGAGGGCGTCACGGGCGGCCCGCTCGTGCAGGCTCTCCAGCCGCGCCCGCTGGGACTCGGCCCGCTCGATCAGCCGATCGAGGTCGATGCCCTCGAGGGCGGCGCCGGAGTCGAGCGCGGCGCGCAGGGAGCGCCACAGCTCCAGCTTGCCGCTCACCCCGATCGCCAGGCCCTCGATCTCCAACAGCCGGCTGAGCGGCGAGTAGCCGAGCAGGCGCCCGTTCAGCTTCAGCCGGCCGAGCCGCTCCGCCAGCACCCCGCCGACCTCCTTGACGGGGTTGCCGTGAACCCCAAGCCGATCCATCAGCTCCGCGAGCGTCCTGCGGTCCCCCTCGATCTCGTCGCTCAGCTCGGCGAGGGCGGCCCCGTACTCGCTGTCGCGGTTGCTGCCGGCGGCGCGGCGGGCGAGCTCGACGCCGGCGCGGGCGCCCGCCATGTGATCGCGGAGGTAGGTCTGCAGGAGCTGATCGGCCATGCACCAGCGGGTCTGCCCGCCCGGCCGCGCCTCAAACCGGGCCGGTTCGGGAGGGTCGCTAGGACCAGGTGTCGCCGCGGATCGGCGGATGCTGGACGATCGGCTTCAGCAGCAGCGCCTCGCGGGCCCGGTCGGCGATCCGCCCGGCGGTCAACCCGAAGTGCTCCATGCACGCCTCGGCCGTGCCGGAAACGCCGAATTCGTCCTGCATGCCGAGCGCGAAGACCGGCACGGGGTGCTGCTCGGCGGCCACCTGGCGAACCGCATCGCCGAGCCCGCCGACCACCCGGTGCTCCTCGGCGGTGACCGCGACCCCCGTCTTGGCGAGCGAGTCGAGCACGCCCTGGGAGTCGATCGGCTTGATGATCGAGACGTTGACCACCTCGGCCTCCACCCCGTCCTCGCGCTCCAGGGCCTCGGCGGCCTCCAGGCCGCGCCAGACCATGTGCCCGCAGACGAAGATCGAGATGTCCTTGCCCTCGCGCAGCACGTCGAGGCCGTCGCCGAGGGTCTCGGGGAAGTCCTTGTAGACGATCGGGGTCTTCGGCCGGCCGAAGCGCAGGTAGATCGGGCCCTCGCGCTCATAGGACTCATACGTCGCGGTGTAGGCCTGCTGGTAGTCGGCCGGGACGATCACCTGCATCCGCGGCATCGCCCGCATCAGCGCGATGTCCTCGATCATCTGGTGGGAGGCGCCGTCCTCGCCGAGCGAGACGCCGCCGTGGCTGGCGCCGATCCGCATCTTGAACTCGCGGTCGCCCTTGGCGTGCTTGACGTTGTGGGCGATCCCAAGCCGGACCTGGTCGTAGGAGCGCGAGCTGGCGAAGATCGCGAAGGTCGATGCGTAGGGCACCTTGCCGGTGACGGCGAGCCCGCAGGCCATCGACATCATGTTCGCCTCGGCGGCGCCGCAGTTGAAGAAGCGCTCGGGGAAGCGCTTGCCGAACTTCATCGACTGGGTCGAGACGGCGAGGTCCGCGTCGAGCGCGACCACTTCATCGTGCGCCTCGCCCAGGTCCACCAGGGCGTCGCCGTAGGCCTGGCGGGTCGCGATCGGCTCTGTCTGGACCTCGGGCATCAGCCGGTCTTCCCCTCCAGCGCCTTGGTCTGCTCGGCCAGGGTGGCCTCGAGCTCCTTCATCGCCTCCTCCTCCTGCTCGGTGGTCGGAGGCTTGCCGTGGAAGCCGAAGCGGTCCTCCATGAAGGAGACCCCACGCCCCTTCTTGGTCTGGGCGACGATCGCGGCCGGGCGGTCGAGGGTGCGACTGCGCTCCAGCGCCTCGACGATCTGCTCCATGTCGTGGCCGTCGATCTCGACCGAGTCCCAGCCGAAGGCCTCGAACTTGGCGCGGACGTCCCCGATGTCCATTACCTCTTCGGTGGTTCCATCGGTCTGAAGGTGGTTGTAGTCGACGATCGCGGTCAGGTTGGGCGCCTCGTAGTGAGCCGCCGCGGTCGCGCCCTCCCAGGTCTCGCCCTCCTGGCAGTCACCGTCGGAGAGCATGCAGAAGACCTGCGCCGTATCAGCGAGCCCGTCGAGCCGCAGCGCGAGGCAGATCCCGACCGACATCGAGAGCCCCTGGCCGAGCGACCCGGTCGAGACCTCGATCCCGGGGGTGCGGTTCATGTCGGGGTGGCCCTGCAGGTGGGAGCCGATCTGGCGCAGGCCCATCAGGTCGGCCGGCGAGAAGTAGCCGTGCTCGGCGAGCGCCGCGTACTGGATCGGCGCCGCGTGGCCCTTGGAGAGGACGAAGCGGTCGCGCTCGGGCCAGAGCGGGTCCTTGGGATCGTGCCGCAGCACCCGGTAGTAGAGAGCGGTGACCATGTCGGCGGCCGAGAGGGAGCTGTCGAGGTGGCCGGACTTGGCGACGGCGAGCATGCTGACGCAGCGCATCCGGAGCACCGTGGCGTAGCGCTCCAACTCGGCGATCGAATGCTTCTCGCCGGTCGCGGGGGCGGGCTTGGGATCCGGAACGGGCTTCAGGTGCGCCATCTCGCGCCTTCTGGGCTTCCCTTCAGGTACCGCCTCGCGCCGGGGCCGACTCAAGACGGGGCGGCGAGGGTAGCAGCGACCGGCACGCCCGGCAGGGTAGGCGGCGAGGCCGATGGAACCGGCTCGCGCGGCGGATCGAGCGCCGCGGATACCCTGCCCCGATGCGGCCATGGACGAGGGCCCCGGCGATGATCCTGGCGCTGGCGGCGATCTCGCCGGCCGTCGGGGCGTGCGGCTCCGACGATGAGCCGGCCGCGACGGAGGGGGCGACCAGCGTCAAGGCCCCGGTGGAGGGGCCCGGGCCCGCGGCGACCGAGGCCGCGCCGGAGGCGCCGCCTCAGGGCGCGACAGCGAGCGAGGAGCTCTCCGAGTCCGACGAGGCCGCCGTGAGAAAGATCGCCGACGACTACGTCGCCGCCCTGAACCGCCACCACGCGGCCGCCGTCTGCGCGCTGTTCGAGTCCGGGGGGCTGCCGCTCGGCGAGCTGCCGGTGCGGCGGGGCGGCTGCGAGACCTCGCTGGGCGCCTCGATCGGGAGGCGTCCTCCGCGCCAGGGTCCGGCCTGGGAGCGGACCACGATCGAGGAGGTGACGGCCGTCTCGGTCGGTGGCGAGCGGGCGAGGGTGACGGCGACCGTCGTGCACGACTTCTCCGACCGCAAGCAGCCATCGATCGAGGAGGACGTGATCTACCTCGACCGGGGCGGCGAGCGGTGGCTGATCGCCAAGCCGAGCGCGACCCTCTACCGCGCGGTCGGCTACCCCGAGCCGCCACTGCGCGCCTTCACCCCTCCCCGGGACTGACCCGCTAGCGGCGCCTCCTCCGCTTCTTCTTCTTCCGCTTCTTCTTGTCGGGGCGCGCCTCGCCGAGCGGAACCTCGACCAGCTCCGCGGCCGCGCCGGCGGACCCGGGGTGAAGGACCGTGACGTAGGCGGCGAGCTCGGTCAGGGCCGTGGACCAGACGATCCCCTGGGCGCGCTTCAACCCGAAGACGTTGTGCCCCCTCCCCCGCCGGCCCCTGGTCCGGATCACCAGCTTGCCGCCCCCGCCCTGGCTCTGCGTGTAGACGAACGCGTCGCCCTGGACCGCAGGGTTGAAGAGAACCGACCTGCCGGACTTGACGAGAGTCCTGCTCTCGCCACTCGACATCACCCGCTGGACGATCCTGCTGCCGTTGGGCCTGGCGACGGCGTAGACGAGGACGTCGCCGTCGAGGCTCGGTGGACTGAGCTGCGCCGGGTCGGCGATCGAGTCGAGGCTGATGAACGGGCCGGGCACGGCCGGGTTGACGATGCTGCGCGCGAAGATCCCGTCGCCGCCGTTGCCGAGCCTGGCGCGGTAGACGAGCCAGGCGTCGGAGACGGCGAGCGCGTCGGCGTTCGGCGCCTCGACCGTGGCGACGGGCGCCAGGGTGGCGCTGGAGAGCAGGCGAACCACCTGACCATCCAGAACGGCGATGTAGGAGCCGCCGATCGCCGGGTCGGTTCCGGGGAGCGGGATCTCGAGGCCGCCGCGCCGCAGCACGCCGCTGCCGCCGACCCGCTCGTAGACCACCGAGTCCGTGGCCGCCACCGCCGAGGGGTCAGCCGCACCGCCGGCCACGTTCTGCGCGGCGCCGGCGCTCGTGGTCGAGAAGGCGAGCGCCAGGGCGACCGCGGCCAGCG
>JBOGZI010000035.1:0-3275 GCA_050697275.1 Solirubrobacterales bacterium
AAGCCGAAGCCCAAGCCCAAGCCGAAGCCCAAGCCGAAGCGGCCGACGGGCGGCACCCCGCCCACCGGCAAGGCCGAGTCCGGCGAGAAGGGGGCCAAGGATCCCGCCGAGGACGTCACGGCCCTGCCTCCGGCGCCCACCCCCGACGCCTGCGGGCCGACCGCGGTGCCACCCACCCTGATCCCGATCTACCAGGCGGCGTCGGCGCAGTACGAGCTGGGCCCCGCCGGGCCGTCGATCCTCGCCGCGATCAACGAGATCGAGAGCGGCTTCGGCGCCAACCTCGGCCCCTCCTACGCCGGGGCGGTCGGCTGGATGCAGTTTATGCCGTCGACCTGGGACGCCTACGGCGTCGACGCGGACGGGGACGGGACCAAGGACCCGAACGACCCCGAGGACGCGATCCATGCGGCCGCCCGCTACCTGAGCGCCTCGGGCATGCCCGAGGACCCCGAGGGGGCGATCTTCGCCTACAACCACGCCGATTGGTACGTCGCCGACGTGATGGCGAGAGCCGCCTGCTTCGGGGGCATCGGGGGTGGCGCGATCGGGGACCTCTCGCTGATCCCGGCGCGACAGGAGCTGGTCTGCTCGCCGGCCAAGGGGGCGCGGGAGAGCATCCCGCTTCCCTACCTCGAGGCGCTCCAGAGCGCCGCCGGGCGCTTCGACCTCGGACAGAACGGGGTCTGGGCCCTGGCGGCGGTGGCCCGGATCGAGTCGGACTACGGGCGCGGCATGACCGCAGCCGAGCTCGAGCAGAGCGGCCCGCTCGGGATCAGCGACGCGAACTGGGATGCCTATGCGATCGACGGGGACGGGGACGGCAAGCCCACCCGCGAGAGCCCCGGCGACTCGGCGGCGACCCTGGCGCGGATGATCTGGGCGGGCGGCAGCCTCCGGGCCGGGCTCTTCCAGCACAACCACGCGGCCTGGTACGTCGAGTCGGTGCTCGCTCAGGCCGAGCGGATGACTGGGAAGTGCATGGTCCGCACCGTCGCCTATGCGGTGGCGCTGCCCGGTCCGACCTCGGTGCCGATCAACTGGGGGAACGTCGAGCTCTCCAACTCACTCGAGATGTGGGACCTGCAGCGCGGAGCGGTCGATCCGCGGATCCTCGGCATCATCGGCGCGATCAGCCAGGAGCACACGATCCGGATCTCCTCGCTGCGCTCCGACCACTCGCAACTGACCTCGTCCGGCAACGTCTCCAACCACTACTTCGGGCGAGCGGTCGACATCGCGGCGATCGACGGCGTCCCCTGCACCGACACCGACATCAACGGGCCCTGCGGCATCATCGCCCGCTCGCTGGCCGCCCTGCCGCCCGGACAGAAGCCCACCGAGCTGATCTACTGCTGGGACCCGGACGGGCCGGCCAGCCCCGACGGCTTCGCGGCCGCGGACCACTGCGACCACATCCACGCGGGCTTCAACGACTAGCCAGCCAGTCGCGGGGGGTCGAGGGGGAGCGCCTCGGTGGCAATAGGCTGCGCCGGTGGCGACGATCGAGACCGAGCGCGACGGGCGGGTGCTCACGGTCCTGATCGAGAACCCGCCTCACAACTTCATGACCGGCGGGATGGTCCAG
Source organism: Solirubrobacterales bacterium (assembly GCA_050697275.1). Lineage (GTDB taxonomy): Bacteria > Actinomycetota > Thermoleophilia > Solirubrobacterales > 70-9 > JBOGZI01. Next base: position 1,589 of record JBOGZI010000035.1, read on the forward strand.
GAGCTGGATGCCCTGACCCGCTCGCTGCGACGGGATCGCTCGGTCGGGGCGGTGGTGATCACGGGCAAGCCCGAGGGCCTGTTCCTGACCCATTACGACGTGGCCGAGATCCTCGACGGCGTCGAGCGGGTCGGGATCGCCACCCCGCCCTGGCTCGCCGGGCCGATGCTCCGGGTCGCCGGCCTGCTGCGGCACATCCCGGGCCTGCGCGCGCTCGCCGAGCGCACCCCGCTTCGCGGCCTGTTCGAGCTCTACCGGATCCACGACATCTTCCTGCGGATGAACCGCATGGACAAAGTCTTTATCGCCGCGATCAACGGGCCCGCCACGGGCGGCGGCTGCGAGCTCGCGCTCGCCTGCGATGTCCGCTACATGGCGGACGCCGAGATCCCGATCGGCCTTCCTGAGATGACGATCGGCTTCAACCCCGGCGCGGGCGGCACCCAGCGGCTGCCGCGGGCGCTGGGGGCCGGCCGGGCGCTGGAGATGATGCTCGAGGGACGCACCCTGACTCCGGCCGAGGCGGCCGAGGTGGGCCTGGTGCACGCGGTGCTCCCGCCCGAGCGCCTTCGCGAGGCGGCCGGCGAGACGGCGCGGAGGATGGCGAGGAGGGCGCCGCAGTCGGTGCGCGCCCTGAAGCGCGCGATCTACGACGGGGCGTCGGGGCCGCTGCCGCGAGGGCTCGCGGTGGAGCGCAAGTGGTTCCTCGCCTCGTCAGGCCTGGCCGGGTCTAAGCGGGGGATGGCCGCCTACGCCGAGGAGGTCGCCAGCCGCGGCCCGACCTGGGCGGGCTTCGAGGAGATCCGCCCCTGGCAGGAGGGGACCGCCGCCGATCTGGTCGACGGCGACGCCTCGGACTGAGTCAGGCCTCCTCCACCGCTGACGGACGTCTCGCGACCCCGCTGATCGCCCGCCGGACGAAGCGGAGAGCTCGGGGGATCTTCACCTCGTCGAGACGGTCGAGCCAGAACCCCGCCGCCGCGATCGAGTCCCCGGTGGGGCGGTTCGGGTGGCAGCCCCCCGAGAAGAACCCCCACGGCCGCTCGAGCCGGTCCTGCCACCAGGCGGTGCGCCGGTTGGGGCTCCGCACGTGCTCGAGGAAGAGCAGCGAGCCGCCCTCCACCAGGACCCGGCGGGCCTCCGCCAGGGCGCGCTCCGGGCTCTCGACGGTGCAGAGGACCAGGGTCGAAACCACGGTGTCGAAGCTGCCGTCGTCGAAGGGAAGCTCCTCGGCCGGCGCCTCGCTCACCTCCACGCGTGCCGGCGCCGGCGGCTCCTCGGCGAGCTTCGCCCTCAGCCGCTTCGCCATGAACGGATCGGGCTCGGTGAGGACCAGCTCGGTGACCGCCGAGGTGTAGAGGGACAGGTTGTGGCCCGTGCCCGCTCCGAGCTCGAGCGTCCTGCCTTTCGCCACAGAGAGCAGCTCGCGGCGCATCTCGGTCAGTCCCGCGCGCTCGGGCGCCGCGCTGAAGGCGATCGTAGAGACGGGCGAAGATCGGGTGCTCGGGCATGGCGTGATGATATGAGTGGGTCCGCCGCTACGAACTAGGAGAGGAGAGCCCGATGCCCAGCTACGTGATGCTGACCAACCTGACCCCCGAGGGCGTGCAGACGCTGAAGAACAATCCGAGCCGCGTCCAGGAGGTGAACAAGGAGGTCGAGCAGCTCGGCGTCAAGGTGAAGGAGC
>JBOGZI010000036.1:0-15267 GCA_050697275.1 Solirubrobacterales bacterium
CTATTGGAACCCTGATGACGGTCTTGCGACCTAGTCGCGCTCGCTCCCGCGGTCCCTCAAACAAGCAAAACCCCCGCCTTAGCGGGGGTTTTGTTCAGTCGGGGCGACTGGATTTGAACCAGCGACCTTTCGGCCCCCAGCCGAATGCGCTACCAGACTGCGCCACGCCCCGAGGGGTATGTCAGGACCATCTTCTCACCGAAGAGGCCAAGCGGGCGACGGGAATCGAACCCGTTCTGCGACCTTGGAAGGGTCGAGTGCAGCCGTTAACACCTCGCCCGCGTTCGTGGCGATTATAGGTTCGCTCGCTTCCCACTAGAAACGCCATCCGCACCTCAGCCTTCGCCTGCTTGCGTCGGGCCTCCTCGTCGATGTAGTGCCCCCGGTTGGCGGCGTAGTGCTCCTTGCCGTACTCGGATCGACACGGCCGGCACATGTTGTCCCGCTGTCCGCGTTCGATCCGCCGCCAGGCAAAATCGTCAACGGGCTTGGCCTCCCCACACCTGCCGCACTTCCTCAGCTCGTCCCCCATCTCCCGACCCGAACACATGTTCCCGTCTGAGTCGGACGGACCTACTCTTGGAGACCGCCATAGGAGGCGCTAGGTTTGTCGCAACGCGGGGGCCGAGACCATGGTCTGAAGCCGCGGTTTCGGGGTAGGGCAAACCAGTCCCAATAGCTTCGACTCGAATGCCAGTGGCCAGGATGGAGAGAACGATCGGGGGCGCGCGGCGCCCGCTCGCGGTGTTCGCCGTGGTGGCCGCAGTCGTGATCGCGCTGGGCGCCGCCCGGGGCGCCCGGCAGGCCGAGAGCGCGGCGCTCCCCAACGTCGTCTTCTTCCTCACCGACGACCAGACCGCCAGCGAGATGGCGGTGATGCCGAACACGCAGCTGCTGATCGGCAACCAGGGAGTCAGCTTCACCCGCGCCTACGCCTCCTACCCCCTCTGCTGTCCGGCCCGCGCCACCCTGCTCAGCGGCCGCTACATGCACAACCACGGGGTGCGCGGAAACCTGGACCCGCTCGGAGGCTGGTCCCGGTTCGTCCCGAGCGAGCCGAGCGCGCTCCCCGCTCGCATCCGCGAGCGCGGCTACTACAACGTCCACGTCGGCAAGTACATGAACGGATACACCGCCACCACGGTGCCCCGGCTCTACACGCCGCCCGGCTGGGATGAGTGGTACGGCAAGGTCTCCGATGACCACACCCCCTACTTCAACTACCAGATGGTCGAGCGGGACGGCCCGGGGAAGAGGGCCGAGGTCGTCTTCTACGCCGCGAACCTGAGCGACTATCAGACCGACGCCTGGCGGGACAAGGCGCTCGGGTTCCTCGACGGTCTCACCGGGGCGCAGCGGCCGTTCATGCTGAACCTCTGGTTCAACGCCCCGCACGGCCCCTTCACTCCGGCCCCACGACACCTGAACGGCCTCTCGGCGGCACGGCTCCCCAGGCTGCCGGGCTTCAACGAGAAGGACATCTCCGACAAGCCGGCGTGGCTCCGAAAGCGGGCGAAGCGCCGGCTCGGCAAGGGCCTGCGCCGCCTGATCGCCACCGAGCGGCGCAGGCGCTACGAGCAGCTGCTCTCGGTGGACGAGGCGGTGGGCCGAATCGTCAACGACCTGGCCGGCCGCGGCCTGCTCGACGAGACCTACGTCATCTTCGCCTCGGACAACGGGTTCTTCCGGGGCGAGCACCGGATCGCGGGGGGAAAGTACCTGCCGCACGAGCCCTCCTCGCGGGTCCCACTGATGATCCGGGGCCCCGGGATCCCGATCGGAGTGAGCGAGGAGCTGGTCTCGTTGGAGGACGTGCCGCAGACGATCCTCGACATCTCGGGCGACCCCGACCCAGCGCTCGACGGGCGCTCCCTGCTCCCCTACGCGCAGAACCCGGCGGTGCGTTCGACCAGGCCGATCCTGCTCGAGGGCGACACGGGGCCGGGCGCGGGCCACGGCGCGCTTGACCCCAACCGGGCGGAGAACGCCCGCGCGGCGACCGCGAGGACGGGGGTGGCCGGGCGCCGCGGGGTCACGGACCTCGAGCAGGAGCCCAACCCGATCGCTTCACGGGCCGCGGCCAGCGGCAACTCCGCGCCCGCCTACCGCGCGATCCGCACCGACCGCTACCTCTACGTGCTCTACGCCAACGGGCAGAGCGAGGTCTACGACATGAAGAGGGATCCGGCCCAGCTCAATTCGGTGGCGACCGATCGCCGCTACCGGCCCGTGCGCAAGTGGCTCCTCAGCCGGCTCGTTCCGCTGTCGGCCTGCGCCGGCGCCACCTGCCGCCTCGAGATCGGCCGCGAGCCCGGACCGCGCAAGGGCCCGAAGCCGAAGAAGAAGCGCGGCTAGCAGCGCGCAGCGGCCAAGCCTCTCCGGGCTACGATTGACGGGCACGGGGCACTAGCTCAATTGGCAGAGTTCCGGTCTCCAAAACCGGCGGTTCCAGGTTCGAGTCCTGGGTGCCCCGCTCCCCGCACGCCCGCTGCCGCGACCTAGAATCGTCCGAGCGGCCCGCGGGCGTGCCGGAACTGGCAGACGGGCCAGGTTTAGGTCCTGGTGCTCGAGAGAGCGTGGGGGTTCGAATCCCTCCGCCCGCACTGCTCGCAGGGCGCCAGGGCGACGGTTAGGTGTAGCGCGCCGCCCCGCGAGTCCATATGCTTTTGGCCATGGAAGCGGGAGCGATCCGTCCCGGATACGAGCTCTGGCGACCGAACAGGCAGAAACCGGAGGCGAAGAGCGCCAAGGCTCTGGTCGTCTTCCTCCTGCTCGTCTCGGCCGGGCTCTCTCTGGTGATCACGATCGGGGGCTGGGAGCGGCTCGAGGGCGGCAAGCCGTTCGCGCTCGCCTACATCGCGATCTACGTGCTCTTCGCCTTCCTGGTCACCCGCTGGAACCGCGGCTGCCTGCCGGTCGCCTCGGCGCTGGCGATCATCCTCGCGATCTTCGCCGGCATCGCCGCGCCCGCCTGGTTCGACCGCGCCAAGGACGGGCTCGACAGCCCCGCGCTCCCGGAGGAGCTGCTCGGACTGCTCACCCTGCTGCTGGTGCCGGTGCAGGTGATCCTGATCGCGGTCGCGATGGTGGCCTTCAACCAGGACTGGCACGTCGAGGAGGAGCGGCAGATCGGCGACGAGATCGACGTCGAGCCGGAGGCGAAGCCGCTGCCGAGCCGGATGCGGAACCCGCTGCGCCGGGCGAACCAGGAGACGTCCGAGGCGAGCGAGCGCCCGCCCGACAGCAGCTAGCGGGATCTCTCAGAACAGTCTCAGCGGCGGCTCGATCAGCTCCGGGCCGTCGAAGCGAACGTCGTTGACCCGGTCCGAGACCTCGGTGACGCCGAGCTCGTCGGTCGGCTCGAGCAGCGCGAGAAGCTCGTCCCGGGAGCGCTCCCCGTCCAGCCACGTCGCCTCCGCATCCCGTTCCAGGATCACCGGCATCCGATCGTGGATCGGCGCCACCACCTGCCCGGGCCTGCAGGTGACGATCGCGCAGGAGTGGAGCTCGGAGCCGTCCTCGCGCCGGGCCCGTGCCCAGAGGCCCGCGAAGGCGAACGGCTCCCGGTCGGGGCGCGTGATCCAGACCGGCCGCTTGCCGGTCTCGGTGGCGCGCCACTCGTAGAAGCCGTCGGCGAGCACCAGGCAGCGGTGGCCGCCCTCGAAGGCGTCCCGGAAGGCCGGCGCCTCCGCCACCGTCTCGGCGCGGGCGTTGATCAGCAGGCGGTCGAAGGAATCAGGGTCCGCGTAATGGGGAATCAGGCCCCAGCGCAGCACCCCCGGCTCCCGCCTCCCCTCCTCCCCCAGCCGCGCCGCCAGCACCGGGTCGGTCGGCGCCACGTTGAAGCGCGGCTCCTGCTCGATTTCGACCGACTCGTCCAGGTCGAACCGGAGCCGAAGCAGTCTCGGGTCCGGGTCGGTGAGCGTGAATCGGCCGCACATCGGAGATGCCGGAGGTGGGACTCGAACCCACATGTCCCGAAGGACACGGCATTTTGAGTGCCGCGCGTATCACCAATTCCGCCACTCCGGCGCCCGTCGAACGATAGCCCCGCCACCCGGCGATAATCCCGCCCCCGTGGACGCCGCCGGCCGCATCGAGCTGATTCGCGAGCTCTGCTCCTTCGAGGGGCGAGGGCCGGGCACCGACGCCGAGCGGCGCGCCGCCAACATGCTCGCCGGACGGCTGCGGGCGGGCGGCCGGCGGGCCGAGCTCGAGCCCACCTTCGTGCATCCCCAGTACCCGCTGGTCCACCTGATCCATGCGGTGATCGCGATCGCCGGCAGCCTGGTGGCGACCGCCGAGCCCGTGATCGGCTTCGCCCTCGTCCTCTTCGCGGCGACCTCGACCTACCTCGACCTCAACACCCGCCTCTACCTGGTCCGCTCGCTGCTCTTCCGGCGCGCCTCCCAGAACGTGGTCTCCCCCGGCTCGCGGCCGGAGGCGCCGGGCCGCCTCATCCTGGTCGCCCACTACGACGCCGCCCTCACCGGCTACGTGTTCTCCAAGGCCGCGAAGCGGGTTCGCCGGCTGCCGGAGCGCGCCCGGCTCGCCCTCGGCCCCTTCCGCCTCTTCTTCTGGGCCGGGATCGCGCCGCTGCTGCCGATCCTCGGCGCCCGCATGGCCGGGATCGACGCCACCTGGCTCTCGGCGCTCCAGCTGGTGCCGACGATCGTCCTGATCGTCGCCGCCTTCCTGCTGATCGACGTCGCCCTCTCCGCGATCGTCCCCGGCGCCTACGACAACGCCTCGGGCGTCGCCGCGGTGCTCTCCGCGGCGGAGGAGCTGGACGCCGAGCCGCCGGACAACCTCGACGTCTGGGTGGTGCTCGCCTGCGCCGAGGAGGCACTCTGCGAGGGGATGCGCTCCTTCGTCCGTGCGCATCGCGGGGGGCTCAACCGCGAGCGCACCCACATCGTCAACGTCGACTCGGTCTCCCACGGCCAGCTCAGCTACGAGGTGAGCGAGGGCGCCGTGGTCAGCCTGCCGCTGGACCCCGGCCTGATCGAGCTCTGCGAGGCGCTCGGATCCGATCCCCGCTTCGACGCCCGCCCGCTCCGCTTCCCCCTGCTCGACGACGCCCTCCCCGCCCGGGTGCGCAAGCTGCGCGCGATCACCATCCGCACCACCGAGGACGGGGCGCTCGCGCCCTGGTACCACACCCACGAGGACGTGCCCGCAAGGGTCGACGGCGAGGCGCTCACCCGCGCCACCGACTTCGTCGTCGCTCTCGCCCGCCTGCTCGACCGCGAGGTCGGGCGGCAGACGCGGTGATATAAGCGGCTGCGTGGAGAGCGGACTGACCAGCGCGCCGGAGAAGCTCTGGGAGCCGAGCCCCGAGACGGTCGAGCGCTCCCAGATGACCGCGTACATGCGCTGGCTCGCGACCGAGCGCGGCGTCGAGGCGAACGACTACGCCTCGCTCTGGGGCTGGTCGGTGAGCGAGCTCGAGGACTTCTGGGCCTCGATCTGGGCCTACTTCCAGGTCGAGTCGTCCGGCGACTACGGGCAGGTCTTGCCAGAGCGCGTGATGCCCGGCGCCCGCTGGTTCGAGGGCGCCGAGCTCAGCTACCCCGAGCACATCTTCCGCGGCAAGGGCGACGACGAGGTCGCCGTCCTCTACGCCTCGGAGCTGCGCGAGCTGAGCGAGCTGCGCTGGGGCGAGCTCCGCCGGCAGGTCGCCGCCGTGGCGGAGGGGCTGCGCTCCCTCGGGGTCGCGCGCGGCGACCGCGTCGTCGCCTACCTGCCGAACGGCCCCGAGGCCCTGGTCGCCTTCCTCGCCACCGCCAGCCTCGGCGCGATCTGGTCGAGCTGCTCACCCGACTTCGGGCCCGGCAGCGTGGTCGACCGCTTCGCCCAGATCGAGCCGAAGGTGCTGTTCACCGTGGACGGCTACCGCTATGGCGGCAAGGACTTCGACCGCCTCGACACGATCGCCGAGGTCGCCTCGCAGATCCCCGATCTGGAGCGGATCGTCGTCTTCCCCTACCTGAGCGCCTCGCCCGAGCTCTCGCGGCTCGAGGGAAACGACGCCGAGGCACCGCCGATGACCTGGGAGCAGCTCACCGATCTGGGCGCGGGCGCAGAGCTCCACTTCGAGCGGGTCCCCTTCGACCACCCGCTGTGGGTGCTGTACTCCTCCGGGACCACGGGCCTGCCCAAGGCGATCGTCCATGGCCACGGCGGCATCCTGCTCGAGCAGCTGAAGAAGCTCAACCTGCACGTCGACGCGCAGCCCGGGGACCGCCTTTTCTGGTTCACGACCACCGGCTGGATGATGTGGAACTTCCTGGTCGGCGGGCTCCTCACGCCCGCCTCGATCGTCCTCTACGACGGCAGCCCGGGCAATCCCGACATGGGCGTCCTCTGGGACCTCGCCGAGCGCACCGGGATGACCTGCTTCGGGACCAGCGCCAGCTACATCGCAGCCTGCATGAAGGCCGAGGTCGAGCCCGGCGAGGGCCGCGACCTCTCCCGACTGCGCTCCGTCGGCTCCACCGGCTCCCCGCTCGCCCCGGAGGGCTTCGAATGGGTCTACGAGCACGTCGGCCGCGACACCTGGCTCTTCTCGACCAGCGGCGGCACCGACGTCTGCACCGCCTTCGTAGGCGGCGTCCCGACCCTGCCCGTCTACCGCGGCGAGCTGCAGGGGCGGGCGCTGGGCGCCAAGGTCGAGGCCTTCGACGAGGACGGCAACGCCGTGATCGACCGGGTCGGCGAGCTCGTGATCACCGAGCCGATGCCCTCGATGCCGGTCTTCTTCTGGGGGGACGCGGACGGCTCCCGCTACCGGGCGAGCTACTTCGAGCGCTACCCGGGCGTCTGGTGCCACGGCGACTGGATCGAGATCACCTCGCGCGGCACCGCGATCATCTACGGGCGCTCCGACTCGACCATCAACCGGCAGGGCGTAAGGATGGGGACGAGCGAGATCTACCGCGCCGTCGCCGCCGTCCCCGCGGTCACCGACGCACTGGTCGTCGACGTGCCGAAGCCGGGCACCGAGGGCTGGATGCCGCTGTTCGTGGTCCTGCGCGAAGGGGAGGAGCTAGACGACGGGCTGATCGCGGAGGTCAAGCGCAGCATCCGCGAGCGCTGCTCGCCCCGCCACGTGCCCAACGAGGTCTTCCAGATCGCCGAGGTGCCCCGCACCCTGAGCGGCAAGGTGCTGGAGATCCCGGTCAAGAAGATCCTGATGGGCGAGCCGCCCGAGCGGGCAGCCAGTCGCGACTCGCTCGCCAACCCCGCCGCGCTCGACTACTTCACCAAGCTGGCGGACAAGGTCTGAGCCGGAGCCATCGCCGGGGGCGCCAGTCGCTCCCGTGTCGCCCGCCCATGCGCCCACGCCGTCCGCTTGTGATCCGTCCTTGACGGCGGGGCGTAGTGGGGATAAGCATCGCCTCCACCCCCATGAACACCGTTGAGATCCCACCCCGAGCGAGCTGGAAGCAGGAGCTCGCCCCGTATCTCCAGGTCGATCACCGGCGCAGCCTCGGACAGATCGCGAGCGCAGTGCTGCCCTATCTCGGCGTCTGGGCGCTGGCGGTCTTGATCGAGCCGAGCGCACCGGTCGCGATCGCCCTCGGGTTGCTCGCGACGGTGTTCCTCAGCCGGATGTACTCGCTGTTCCACGACCTCACCCACAACGCGATCTTCGAATCACGGCGAACGAACAGCCGCTGGGGCCATTTCCTCGGCTTCCTGCTGTTCACGCCATACCGGTGGTGGCAGCGGCAGCACAGCATCCACCACGCGCACACCGGCGACCTCGACCACCGCGGCGTGGGCGAGATCAACACGATGACCGTCGAGGAGTACACGAGAGCCTCCCGCCTGCGGCGGCTGGGATACCGCCTCTACCGCAACCCGTTCCTGCTGCTGCTCGTGGGGCCGAGCCTGGTGTTCCTGTTCGAGCGCCGCTTCCCGAGGCGAGGCATGACCCGGAGCATCCTCCTGAGCGTCGGGCTGACGAACCTCGCGCTCCTGGCCTGGGTGCTGGGCTGGACCGCCCTCGTGGGCTGGCCGACGTTCCTGTTGATCCAGGGGGCAACCCTGGTGGCGGGCGGAGCGATCGCGGCGTGGATGCTCTACGTCCAGCACCAGTACGAGGACACCTACTACCAGGCGCCCCGCGCCTGGCGGTTCGAGCTCGCCGCCCTCCAGGGCAGCTCCTATCTGCAGCTGCCGCGACCCTTCGCCTGGGCCGTCGGCAACGCCAACTACCACCACGTGCACCATCTCAGCGCGAAGATCCCCAACTACAACCTTCGCGCCGCGCACGAGTCCCACCCGATGTTCCGGCGGACCCCGGTCGTCACGCTCCGCAGCAGCATCGAGGCGTTCCGGCTGAAGCTCTGGGACGCCGACTCAGAATGCCTCGTCCCGTTCCCGCGCCGGCGCGCCCGCGCGGGACGACGTGCGCCGGGCCGGGAGACCCTCCCCGCGAGCTGAGCTCAGGCGGTCTGCTTCTCCTTCGGCTCGGCCCGCGTAGGTCCGTAGGAGAACGGCTTCACCGCCCGCCTCCCCCGCGGGCCTCCCCCACCGCTCGAGCCAGCTCCTCCCTGTTCATCTTCGAGCGGCCCTGCACGTCGAGCTGCTGGGCCTGCCGGTAGAGCTCGGCCTTGCTCACCGAGCCGGCACCGTCGGTCGGGCCCTTCGCCTCGGATGCGGGCGCCTCGGATGCGGGCGCCCGGCTCCCCGCCTCACGCGTCTGACCGTCCTGTTCCTCGAGCAGCTCGCGGAGGAGGACCCAGAGTCCCCCGAGGACTCCGGCAACCAGAAGGAGGCGGAAGAGTCGTCGCATCGGGATAGGACTACCCCGCGCGGGCCACGCCCCAAACCGCCCAATAGTCGGGCTATACGGGGGTGACCGGGTTCCGCCGCTGCGCGAAGTCCCGGTCCTTCGTCGCGGCGAGGGCGAAGCGCCGGATGAGCTCGGGGCGCAGCGAGTCCGGCTCGATCACCGCGTCCACGACGAGCTCGGAGGCCAGGTGGAGGATGTCGATGTCCTCGGCGTACTCACGGCGCTTCTCGCTGACGAAGCGCTCGCGCTCGGCCGGGTCCTCGATCTCCTGGATCTGGTTGAAGAAGACCGCGTTGATCGCAGCCTCCGGGCCCATCACCGCGATCTGAGCCTGGGGGAAGGCGAGGCAGGCATCCGGATCGAACGCCGGCCCGGCCATCGCATAGAGGCCCGCTCCGTAAGCCTTGCGGACGATCACCGAGAGCTTCGGCACGGTCGCCTCGGAGACGGCGCTGATCATCTTCGCGCCGTGGCGGATGATCCCCTGGCGCTCGACGTCCTTGCCGATCATGAACCCGGGCACGTCGGCGAGGAAGAGCAGCGGCAGGTTGAAGGCGTTGCAGGTCCAGATGAAGCGCGCCGCCTTGTCGGCGGAATCGACGAACAGCACGCCGCCCTTCACCTTCGGCTGGTTGGCGACGATCCCGATCGCCCTCCCGTCGAGGCGCGCGTAGCCGACGACCAGCTCCTTGGCCCAGCGCTCCTGCACCTCCAGGAAGGAGCCGGCGTCGACGATCGCCCCGATCAGCTCCTTGACGTCGAAGGGATCCTTCTCGTTCTCGGGAACGATCTCCGAGACCCGCCGACCGTCGGGCTCAGCCGGTGGCGCAGCAGGGGGCTCTGAGCGCCAACTGCCGGGCATGTAGGAGAGGTAACGGCGGGCCAGGTCGATCGCGTCCTCGTCCGTGGAGACCAGGAAGTGCCCGCAGCCCGAGGTCGCCGTGTGCATGCGGGCCCCGCCCATCTCCTCCAGGGTCACCTCCTCGCCGATCACCATCTGCGCCATCCGCGGCGATCCCAGGTACATCGAGGCGTTCCCCTCCCGCATGATCACCACGTCGCAGAAGGCCGGGATGTAGGCGCCGCCCGCGGCGCTCGGCCCGAACAGCAGGCAGAGCTGGGGCACCTGCCCGGAGAGCCTCACCTCGGTGTGGAAGATCCGGCCCGCCCCGCGGCGCCCGGGGAACATCCGGACCTGGTCGGTGATCCGGGCCCCGGCGGAGTCGACCAGATAGATCATCGGGATCAGGTTCTTCAGCGCCCGCTCCTGGACCCGAAGGATCTTCTCGACCGTCTTCGCGCCCCACGATCCGGCCTTGACCGCGGGATCGTTGGCCATCAGAGCGACCGGCCGTCCGGCGATCGTGCCCATGCCCGTCACCACCCCGTCGGCCCCGAGCCCCTCCTGCTCCCAGTTGGCCAGCAGGCCCTCCTCGGAGAACGAATCCTCGTCGAGCAGGCGGGCGACCCGCTCGCGCACCGGGAGCTTCTCCTGCTCGGCGACCTTCCTGCGGTGCCTCTCCGGGCCGCCCTCGAGGGCGGACTCCAGCGCCGCCCTGATCTCAGTCATCGCCTCGGGTCCGGGCCAGACTAGGCCTTGACCTTGCGGCGGCGGCGCGACTGGGCCTTCTTCCGCGGCTTCTTCTTCTCCGCCGCGGGCGCCTCCTCGGGCGTGGGCTCATCCCCGGCCTCCTCCTCCTCGCCGGAGTCGTCCTGCTCCTCGGCCTCGGCGGGTGCCTCGGGGGCCTCGGTCTCCTCGGCGGCCTCCGCGACGGCCTCGCCCTCGCCCTCGCGGGCGAGCGGATCGAGCACCTCCGGCTTCTCGAAGGGGTCGGTGCCGGCCGGCCGATGCTCGCCGATCGCATTGGTCAGCTTGGTGACCAGCTCGCCGCTGTCGGCGAGGACCTCGTCACGTCGGCTGATCAGGTCGGCGATCACCGCCTCGATGTCCTCGCGGCGTTGGACGCCCTCGTCGACGACCCGCCGGGCCTCGGCCTGAGCCGTCTCGACCAGTTGCCGGGCTTCGGACTCAGCCGTCTCGCGAGCGGCCCGGGCCTCCTGCTCGGCCGACTTGCGGGCTTCGTCCGCGTACGCCTCGGCCTCGCTCCGCGTCTCGGTCGCGTAGGCATCGGCCTCGGCACGGACCTCCTCCGCCCGGGAGCCGGCATCGGCGATCACCTGCCGGGCGTCCTCCTCGGCCTCGGCGCGAATCTGCTGCGCGCTCTCCTCGGCCTGGGCGAGGATCGCCCCGGTGCGCTGACCGACCCGCTCGAGCTCGCGCTTGACGGTGTCGGAGCGCGACTCGTCGCCGGCTCCAGTCTCGAGCCAGTCCGCCAGCCGGGCGAGGAACTTCTCGACCTCGTGCTTGTCGTAGCCGCGCCGCGCCGCGGGGAAGGTCGCGTTGCGGATGCGGTCGAGACTGGTCTGGTCTACGCCCATGTTCTGTTGGCTCCTCGAGGTAGCTAGGCCCCGGCGTCCACCGGGACCGGCTTATCGCCACTGTAATCGTAGAACCCACGGCCGGATTTGCGGCCGAAATCGCCTGCGGACACCATTTTTTGCAGCGTCTCGGGCGCCGAGAAGCGGTCCTCGCCGTAGGCCTCGGTCATCACCTCGGAGATCGCCGCCAGGGTGTCGAGGCCGACGAAGTCCGCGAGGGTCAGCGGCCCCATCGGGTGGCTTGCGCCCGCCATCATCCCGGCGTCGATGTCCTCGATCGAGCCGACGCCCTGCTCGTGGGCGCGGATCGCGTCCAGCATGTAGGGGACGAGCAGTCGGTTGACGATGAACCCACGGTTGTCGCCCGCGGCGACCGTCGTCTTGCCGAGCTTCTCGCCGACCTCGAAGCCGAGGTCGTGGGCGTCGTCGGCGGTCTTCTCGGCTCGCACCACCTCGAGCAGCGGCATCACCTGCGGGGGGTTGAAGAAGTGGAGACCGAGGAACCGCTCCGGCCGCTTGGTCGTGGCCGCCTGCTCGGCCACCGAGAGCGAAGAGGTGTTGGTCGCGAAGTAGGCGTCGTCCTGGACGATCCCGTCGACTTCCTTCCACATCTCCAGCTTTCGGCCGAGGTCCTCGTCGATCGCCTCGACGACGAGGTCGGAGTCGGCGAGGTCAGCGTAGTCGAGGGTGGGACTGATCCGGCCCAGCACCGCGTCCGCCTCGCCCTTCTCCATCTTCCCCTTCTCGACCGCCCGCCCGAGCTGCTTCTCGATCTTCGCCATGCCCTTGTCGAGCTCGCCCTGATCGACCTCGCGGACCACCACGCCCCAGCCCGCCTGGGCGCAGATCTGGCTGATGCCGTGGCCCATGATCCCGCAGCCGAGAACGCCGACCTTGCTGATCGCCATCTGGGTCATCTCCTCCTGTTCGGATCCGACTGGCGGTCGCGCAGCCTACCGCCCATGCCACCCCGCCGCCCGGCCGTGCCGCGTCGCTACCCTGTGCGCCGGCCGACAGCGGATGCGCGGGAGGGCGCAACCGCCGGACCCCCTGCGGGTTCAATCCCTGGACATGCAGATCCCCGGAGCACAAGCCCCGCGAGTCGCGATCGCCGTCCCCGGCGTCACCGTCGCTCTGCTGCTCGCCGGCTTCACGCCCCCCGCGCCGACAACCGAGCCCGCGGGCGCCCAGAAAAAGCCCGGGGCCAAGAAGAAGCCCGCCGACTGCCGCCCCGGTCAGGCGGGGGAGCGATGCCGCCAGGCCCGCGAGCGCGAGCGACGCCACCGCAAGGCGCGTCGCCGCGCCAATCGGAAGCAGAAGCGGCCCAACGTGATCGTGATCACCACCGACGACCAGAACCAGAGCGACATGGTGGCGATGGGGGTGACGCTCGACCAGCTGGGCGATCACGGCACGACCTTCGCGAGCAGCTACGCCTCCAACCCGCTCTGCTGCCCCTCCCGCGCCACCTTCCTCACCGGACAGTACGCGCACAACCACGGCGTCGTCTCCACGGAGCTTCCCAACGGCTACGCCGCGCTCAACCACGCGAACACGCTGCCCGTCTGGCTGAAGAGCGCCAAGTATCGGACGGCGATGATCGGCAAGTACCTGAACGGCTACGGCCTCGTCAATCCGCGCGAGCGGCCCCCGGGCTGGAGCAAGTGGTACGCGCTCACCGGTGGGACCGACCAGAAGCGCTACAAGTTCCGCCTCAACGAGAACGGCAAGATCGTCAGGTACAAGCGGAAGAAGCGGGACTACGTCAGCGACGTGCTCGGGCGACAGGTGTACGAGCTGCTCCGCGAGTGGGCCCCACATCCGAAGCCCTTCTTCCTCTGGTTCAACCCCACCGCCCCCCACGGGCAGAACGGGGTTCCCTTCGACTCGACGCGGGACCCCGAGCCCGCCCCCCGTTACCTGGGGCGCTACGACCTGGCCCAGGCACCGCGCACTCCCAACTTCGACGAGGCCGACGTATCCGACAAGCCGGAGTTCATCCGCAACGAGCCGCCGCTCGGGACCGCCCGGATCGCCGACATCGACCGCCGCCAGCGCGGCCGGCTGGAGAGCCTGCTGTCGGTGGACGAGCAGGTCGGTCGGATCGTCAGGTTGCTCGCGAAGTCCAAGGACCTGGGCAAGACCTACATCATCTTCACCTCCGACAACGGCCTGCAGCTCGGCGCCCACCGCCTCATCTTCAAGGCCTACCTCTACGAGGAGTCCACGCGGGTCCCCCTGATCATCCGCGGGCCCGGCTTCCCCGAGGGCGCCGTTCGCGAGCAGCTCGTCTCCAACATCGACCTGGCGCCGACCATCGTGGAGATCACCAGGGTGCAGCCCCGCCTCACCATGGACGGGATCTCACTGCTTCCGCTCGCGAACAACATCGGCGCCGGGCTCGGCCGCGACCTGCTCTTCGAGAGCCAGATCGGCGGCGCCTACGGCATCCGCAGCGGCAAATGGATCTTCAACGAGTACGGCAACGGCGAGACGGAGCTCTACGACCTCGAGAGGGACCCGTTCGAGCTCGAGAGCCAGCACGCCAACCCCAACCTGCTCTCCCTCAAGACGATGCTCGACGCGCGGCTCAATCAGCTGCGCTTCTGCGCCGGCGCCACCTGCCGGTAGCGGCTTATCCGGAGGGGGCGCCCAGCTCCTCGAGCTGGCGTCTCATCGCCTCGGCGAGCGCGTTGACGCCGCTCATCGGCCGCACGTAGACGGCCATCTCGCGCACCCGACCCTCGCCGTCGAAGCGCAGCAGGTCGACCCCCTCGACCTCGCGGTCTCCCACCTTGGCGCTGAAGCAGAGCGTCGCCACCTCCCCGGTCTCGACCTGGTCGGTGTAGCGAAAGTCCTCGAAGACCCGGACCACGGCGCCGAGCAGCGTCGCCACCGCCTCGCGGCCCTCGTAGGGCTTGTAGACCACCGGGCTCTTGAAGCTGACGTCCGGGGCGAACAGCTCCTCGATCGCCGAGAAGTCCTTCGACTCGGCCGCTCGGCGAAAGGCGTCGCTCCTCATTCCTCGAGCCGCTCCGGCAACCCGAAGCGCCCGTACGCCTGCGCGAGCCTCTGGTAGTCCGTGGGCTGATACGGCGTCTGGGCCTGGACCTCGGGATCCGGGTCCTGGCTCGAGCGGACGATGAAGGCCGTCACGTCGCTGATCTCCTCGCCCTCGAAGCTGAGCACGTTGAGCGCGAACGGGGTGTAAGCGTTCTCCTCCGGGTCCCAGCTGTAGAAGGCGAGCGTGGGCTGGCCGTTCGCGTGGGAGAAGACGGGTCGCCAGCGGAAGTCGCCGGAGAGCGGCGAGTTCCGCATCCAGGTCGCGATCCCGTCGCGGCCGCGATACCAGGTGCTCATCGGCGGCATCGAGAAGCTGGCGTCCTCGGCCAGCAGCCCGACGACCTCGTCGACGGCGCCGCGTTGCCACGCATCCACATAGCTCTCGACGATCTCGCGGACGCGGTCATCGCCGAGCGAGCGCAGGGCCTCCTGCTGGCTCTGCTCCGGTGTCCTCTCCTCGACCGCCTTGCGGGCGCGCTGCAGCGCGCTGTTCACGGAGGCGGTGGTCGTCTCGAGCGCCGCGGCGGTCTCCTTCGCCGAGAACCCGAGCACCTCGCGCATGACCAGAACCGCCCGCTGGTTCGCCGGCAGGTGCTGGAGCGCGGCGATGAACGCCAGCTCGACCGCCTCGCGCTGCTCGTAGCGGGCCTCAGGCCCAGCGGCGCCGTCCTCGAAGGCGATCCGGTCGTCGGGATAGGGCTCGATCCACACCGGCCCAAGCAGCGGCTCGTCGGGCGCGTCGCGGGGGCCAGCGGGCGGGCCGTGGTCGATCGGTAGGACGCGCCGGGGGCGCCGGGCGACGATGTCGAGGCAGGCGGTGGTGGCGATCTTGTACAGCCAGGGCCGCAGCGGGCGCCGGTCGTCGTACCTGGGTAGCCCGCGCCAGGCCCGTAGCAGCACGTCCTGGAGAGCGTCCTCCGCGTCGTGGACGGAGCCGAGCATCCGGTAGCAGTGCGCATGCA
>JBOGZI010000037.1:0-9926 GCA_050697275.1 Solirubrobacterales bacterium
TGCTGGCGTCGAAGCTCTCGGCGACCGCGATCACCTGGCCACCGGCGGACTCGATGCGCTCGATCACCTTGTGTGCGTCGGCGAGGCTGAGGCGCGAGAGCCGGTCGAGCTGGGCGACGATCACACCCTCGAACCGACCGGCTTCGACGCCGTCGAGGATCTCGGAGAGGATCGGCCGTTCCAGCCGGCCGCCGGAGACATCGAGCTCGGGCTCCAGGAGCTCGACCTCGAGGCCCCGCGCGGCCGCGTAGGTCCGGATCCGCTCGGCCTGCAGCTCGGGGGAGATCAGGCGCTCGCCGCGATCTCCGACCCTGCTGACCCGGATGTAGCCGGCGAGCACGCGGCGCGTTCTATCAGATCTCGCAGGACTGGGAGAGCTACCAGGTGAGGATCGGCCCGGCGGGGCGCTTCGCCCGCGCCAGCTCGCACCACGGCTATCGCTACCAGCCGATGCGGGGGCTCGCCGGCTACGAGTTGAAGCGGAGCGCCGAGGGCGCCTGGCGCCTGCGGCAGAGACCGGAGCTCCTCAACAGCTGGGGACCGGATACCGGAACGCTCTACGTCTCCGGGGGAAGCCACGCGGGCAGCGTGCGCAGCTCGCGAACCGCCTCGAGGGTGACCAAGGACCACCGGCTGCGGCTGATCCCGATCGCGAGCCTCGGCGACCGGGACTCGATCTCGTTCGCGGTCACGCCGCCGTGGCGCAAGCGGGTCTACCTCGACCCCGAGTACGGCGGCACCGACTAGCGCCGCCGGTGAACAGACGCCAGCCGGGCCTTCGCCCGGCCGGCCCGCCTCGGCGCATGGACCACCATTTCCCCCCTAGACCAGGTACGCGACGAGGACGATGATCAACAGAATCCCGACGATCGTCCAGACCGTGTTGTTACCCACGAGCTCTCACTCCTTTGGTTCTCGCTTGCGCATGGGTATCCCCGTTGCCCTCGCGGCTAAACGCCGCGGGCCACTGGCGAGCCTCTACTTGGGGGGCATCCGCAGCGCGCCGTCGAGGCGGATCGCCTCGCCGTTCAGCATCGGGTTCTCGACGATGTGCACCGCGAGCTCCGCGTACTCCTCCGGCAGTCCGAGCCGCGAGGGGTGGGGGATTCCCTCGCCGAGCGCCTGACGCTGCTCCTCGGGCAGCGCGGCCAACAGCGGCGTGTCGAAGAGGCCTGGGGCGATCGTCATCACCCGGATCCCGCGGGCGGCCATGTCCCGGGCGGCCGGGAGGGTGAGACCGACCACGCCGCCCTTCGAGGCGGCGTAGGCGACCTGGCCGATCTGGCCGTCCCAGGCGGCGATCGAGGCGGTGTTGATGCAGAGGCCGCGCTCGCCCCCCTCGTCGGGCTCGTTCTCGTTCATCGCCGCACAGGCGAGCCGCAGCACGTTGAAGGTCCCGATCAGGTTCACCTTGACCACGTTGTGGAAGATCTCGAGGTCGTGGGGACCCTGCTTGCCGGCGACCCGGCTGGCCCAGCCGATCCCGGCGCAGCAGACCGAGATGCGCAGGCCGCCCTCGGCCGCGGCGGCGGCCTCGACCGCCGCCTTCACCGGCTCCGCCTCCATCACGTTGGCCTCCATGAAGCTCGCCCGGTCGCCGAGCTCGGAGGCGAGCGCCTCGCCCTTCTCGGCGTTGAGGTCGGTGATCAGGACGGAAGCGCCCCGCTCGTGCAGCACCCGCGCTGTGGCCGCCCCGAGCCCCGAGGCTCCCCCCGCGACGAGCGCGCTTGCTCCCTTGATCTTCACGGCGCGGCAGGATAGTCAGACCACGGCGGCCTCGGGGCGTCGCTCGAGAGGGGGCGCCTCTGTAGGGTTTACGGATCGCCCAGGAGGTTGCGGCACCTAGAGCGGACGGGGCTACTCCGGCACGGCGGGGGCAGCTCAAGGACTCGATCGCAGAGCGGCTCGCGGAGGCGCGGCGGCACACGCTGCGCCTGATCGAGCCGCTCGGCGACGAGCAGCTCAACCGCGTCTACTCGCCGATCCTCAGCCCGCTGATCTGGGACCTCGGCCACATCGCCAACTTCGAGGAGCTCTGGCTGGTGCGGCGGATCGGCGGCCGCGAGCCCCTCCACGGCGAGCTCGGCGACCTCTACGACGCGATCGAGCAGCCGCGCAGGATCCGCGGCGACCTTCCGATCCTCCGGGCCGACGAGGTCAGGCCCTACCTCGAGGGGGTGCGCGAGCGCACCCTCGAGGTGCTCGAGGGGGTGGACCTGGACTCCGAGGAACCGCTGCTCGCCGAGGGCTTCGTCTACGAGATGCTGCTCGCCCACGAGCACCAGCACAACGAGACGATGCTGCAGCTGCTGCAGATGGTGGAGTCCTACGAGCCGGTGGAGGTCGATCCGGGGTCGGCGGCCGAGCCGGTGAGCGAGGGGCCGGAGATGGTCGGGGTCGAGGGGGGGAGGCACGAGGTCGGGGCGGGGCCGTCCGGTTTTGCCTACGACAACGAGCGTCCGCGCCACGAGGTCGAGCTCGGGCCCTTCCGGATCGACCGGGCGCCGGTCTCGAACGGCGTCTACATCGAGTACCTCGCCGACACCGGGGCCGAGCCGCCGATGTACTGGCAGCGCGACGGCGAGGGGGGGTGGATGCGGACGGCGATGGGGCGGACCGGGGAGGTCGATCCGCGGCTGCCGGTGATCCACGTCTCCTGGCCCGAGGCCGACGCCTTCGCGCGCTGGGCCGGCAAGCGCCTTCCCACCGAGCTCGAGTGGGAGGCCGCCGCCCGGGGGGCGAGCCGCGAGCGGGCCAACCTCGACCAGCTCTCCTTCGGCCCGGCGCCGGCCGGCGCCTACGCTGACGCCGCCGCCGACTGCGGCGCCGTGCAGATGCTCGGCGACGTCTGGGAGTGGACCTCCTCCGAGTTCACCGCCTACCCGGGCTTCACCGCCTTCCCGTACCCGGAGTACTCGGAGGTCTTCTTCGGCGACGAGCACAGGGTGCTGCGGGGCGGGGCCTGGGCGACGCGCCGGAACGTGATCCGTACCAGCTTACGCAACTGGGACCTCCCCGAGCGCCGCCAGATCTTCTCCGGATTCCGCTGCGCCGCCGATGAAAGCTGATCCGCCTCCTAGTCCACATCGTTAGACGACCACGAGCCCAGACGAAGATGGAATCCGCCTCCACCACGAAGGACCGCGTCTCGATCGACGTCCACCTGCCTCCCGGCGGCCCGCTCTCCGGGATGGCCGCCGACGTCCGGGCCGGACTGACGCGCCCGTTCAAGCAGCTCTCGCCGCGCTACTTCTACGATGAGCGCGGATCGGAGCTGTTCGAGCAGATCACCTCGCTGCCGGAGTACTACCCGACCAGCTGCGAGCGGGCGATCCTGGACGCGGAGTCGGAGGCGATCTGCGAGTCGGCCAACTGCCCGGCGGCGCTGATCGAGCTCGGCTCCGGGTCGGCGGCGAAGACCCGGGTTCTGCTCAGCGCCATGTGCCATGCCGAGTGCCTCGAGACCTACTGTCCGGTGGACATCTCGGAGGAGATCACCCGGGAGACCGCTGAAAGGATCGCGGGCGAGTACACGAGCATCGACGTGCGGGGTCTCGTCTGCGACTTCGAGCTCGACCTCGAACGGATCCCGGTCCCCGGGCCGCGGGTGATCGCCCTGCTCGGGGGGACGATCGGGAACTTCGAGCCACAGCAGCGGGCCGGGTTCCTGCGACGCGTCCGCCACCTGCTCGGCCCGGACGATCGCTTCCTGCTCGGCACCGACCTGGTCAAGGACGCCACCACGCTGGAATCGGCCTACAACGACTCCCAGGGGGTGACGGCCGAGTTCAACAAGAACGTGCTCTCGGTGCTCAACCGCGAGCTCGAAGCCGACTTCGACCTTGACTGCTTCGAGCACGTGGCGCGCTGGGATCCGGAGAACCTCTGGATCGACATCCGGCTCCGCTCGCTCACCAATCAGGTGGTGGACGTGAAGTCGCTCGGCGTGCAGGCCGCGTTCTCGGCCGGCGAGGAGATGCGCACGGAGATCTCGACCAAGTTCGCGCGTCCGGGGCTGGAGGTCATCTACGCCGAGGCCGGGCTCGAGCTGACCGACTGGTGGACCGACCCGGACGGGCTCTACGCGCTCAGCCTCGCCCGGGCCGCCTAGCTTCTGGAAAACTGCCCGTGGAACCCGAATGGGATGTGGTGGGGCGCCTCGGCGCGCGCCAGCTCGCTCAGGTCCGCGGCGTCGAGCACCAGCAGGAACGAGGAGCCGCTCGAGGAGTCGAAGACGATCGAGAGCAGCACGCCGGCATCCTCGGCATCTGCGTCCGGGGCGGCAACGAAGACGGGCTCGCCCGGGTAGCGGTCCGGCTCTGACCAGCCGCTGGTCTCGCCCGTCTCGAGGTCGGCCTTGACGATCCGGTCGAGCCAGCCGGACTCTCCGGTGCCCACTCCCCAGGCGTAGCGGTAGGGCCGCTCGTTGAAGCGGCCGTAGTTGGTCCGGGGCAGATCGAAGCCCTCCTCGGTGAGCCGCTCGGAGGAGACGGAGCCAGCCCCCGGGGAGATCCGGAAACGACGGAGCTCGGGCTTGGCGACAGGCTTCCCGGCGCGCAGCCGCTCCAGGTAGAGGTCCTGGACGATCCCGGCATCGGCGAAGACGCAGGCGTCCACCACCAGCTCGCCGTTCTCCTCGTAGGAGTTGATGTGGTGGAAGCCGAAGCAAGCGTCGGTCTCGAAGGGGCCGGTCGCCTCGCCGCTGGACCGGTCGATCAGCGTGAAGCGGGTCCCCAGCTCCGGCTTCCAGCGATAGTTCTCGATGTAGGGACGGCCGCTGAGCGGGATCGAGATCGGGTTGACCACGAAGGGGAACTCGGCCAGCACCAGCCACCGCTCGCTGAGCCCGAAGGAGTGCATGTAGGCGGGTTCCCGTACCGGCCGCTCGGCGATCACCGCGGGCTCCGAGCCGTCTGGGCGGACCAGGAAGAAGCGGTAGCGGTTGCGGGCCCCGATCTTGGCCGCGTAGTTGAGCATCCCGCCGCTCTCCCGATCGAGGTGCGGATGGGCGGTGGTCAGCATGCCCGGCGTCTCGTAGGCGACCCCGACGGTCTCCAGCGTCTCGGCGTCGAACTGGACCGGGATCGGGGTCTCGGTCATCGAGATGAACCGCTCGCCCAGCTGGGTCAGGTTGACGTTGGCGTTGTCGGAGAGCTTCGGCGAGAAGAGCGAGGTGATCCGCTGGAAGAGGGAGCGGCAGGGGTCGGTGGCGAACTCCGAGTAGACGATCTCCCCCTTCTCCTTCGCCGCGCGGTAGGCCCTGGTCTCGAGGAAGCGGTTGGCGTAGGAGACCTTGCCGTCGGCGATCCCGAAGCGGTGCAGCATCGCGAAGCCGTCGAACCAGTGGTTCATCGCCCGGTCGCCCACCTCCCACTTGGCCGGCCCGGTCCGGAGCAGCGATCCGTGCAGCCAGTCGGGAAGGCGTCCATCGAGCGGAAGCTGCCCGACCCGCGTCTCGCTCTCCAGCGAGCGGAAGCCGTCCACCTGCGGGTGAGCGACGGTCATGGCGCCAGGGCCTCGATCAGCTCGCCGAGCTTGTCCGGGGTGGTGATCGGAGTCAGGACCGGACAGGTGATCCCGCCCTCGGTGTAGGCGTCGAGCCGCTCCTTCATCCGCTCGGGCGGCCCGAGGATGAACATGTCCTCGATCAGCTCCCAGGGGGCGAGCTCGGCGGCCCTCTGCCGGTCCTTCGCCTGCCAGGCCTCCACCATCGGGTCGATCTTCTCGCCGTGGCCGAGCCAGCGGTAAAAGGCCTCGTAGACGGGCACGGTGATGTAGGAGGAGAACATGAACCGGGCGAGCGGCTCGACCTGCTCGCGCTCGCCGGCCAGGCAGAAGAAGCGGCAGAGCAGCTCGAAGCCCTCGGCCGCGCCCTCGAGCTGCTCGGTCACCTGGGGCAGCCCGGAGAGCGGCAGGAAGTTTGTGAACGCCCCGTCGGCCTTCTCGACCGCAAGACGAAGCATCTTCCCGCGCAGCGCCGCGAGGGTGATCGGGACCTCGTCAGCGGGAGCGCTCTCCAGCTTGAAGCCGTCGACCCGCTCCCCCCGCAGCACCGGGCGCAGGAAGTCGATCGTCTCCGACATGCGGGTCAGCGGCCTCTCCAGCGGCATCCGGTTCCAGCCCTCGACGATCCGGTCCGAGGAGGAGCCGATCCCGAGGGCGAAGCGGCCCCGGGAGGCGTCCGCGAGGGCGGCGGCCTGCTGGGCGAGCAGCGCGCGGCCGCGAATCGGAACGGCGACCACGCCGGTGCCCAGCCGGGGGCGCTCGGTCCACTCGCAGCAGAGGGCGAGGGGGGTGAACCCGTCCGGTCCGTTGGTCTCACCGGACCAGATGTCGGTGTAGCCGGCGGCCTCGGCGCGCTTGACGTGCTGCTCGCTGTCGGCCAGCGAGGTGGCCGGCAGCGGCAGCGTCAGTCCCCAGCGGCTCACGGTGGCGCGACCCTACCGTTGAGCTGCGGTCGAGCGCCGCCCGGCCCAGATCGAATCGGATAGGGTCGCGCCATGGACACCTCGGAGCTGCGCCGCTCGGAACTGGTCGGTCTGATCGCCGCGGTGGTCCTGATCGGGAGCCTCTTCGGTGAGTGGTTCTCGCTCGAGACCGATCCGAGCATCGTCGAGCGCTCGGAGACCGACGAGAACGATTGGGTCTGCGGGATCGGCAACGGCAGCTGCTCGGCCTTCGACACCTTCCCGATCCTTCGCTGGCTCCTGCTGGCCGCCGCCTCCGCCCCGATCATCCTCGCCTATCTGGTGATGAGGGGGACGAGGCTGTCGTGGCCGCGCGGCGAGGTGACCGCGATCGTCGGCCTCACCGCCTTCGTGCTGATCGCCTACAACGGCATCATCGACCGCCCCAACGACGGCCTCGAGGTGAGCCTCTCCTACGGCTACTGGATCGCCCTGCTCGCCTCGCTCGGGATCTTCCTGGCGGGAGGGTTCCGGGCCGTGGAGAGCGGCGGCGGCGGGCGGCGGAAGCCCCCAGCGACGTTCTAACGTCTGGGCCGTGTCGGCCTCCGAAGAGCACGTCATCTCGCAGGACGTCCGCTCCGGCTCGCACCCGGACCGCAACCTGGCGCTCGAGCTGGTCCGGGTGACCGAGGCGGGGGCGCTCGCCGCGGCTCGCTGGGTCGGCCTCGGCGAGAAGGAGTCGGCGGACGGCGCGGCGGTGGACGCGATGCGGCTGATGCTCGACACGGTGCGGTTGGATGGCGTGGTGGCGATCGGCGAGGGGGAGCAGGACGAGGCGCCGATGCTCTACAACGGCGAGGAGATCGGCGACGGCAGCCCGCCGGTGGTGGACATAGCGGTCGACCCGCTCGAGGGGACGACGCTGACGGCGCGCGGCCAGCCCTCCGCCCTCTCGGTGATCGCGCTCTCGGAGCGGGGGACGATGTTCGATCCCGGTCCCTGCGTCTACATGTCGAAGATCGCCACCGGTCCCCGTGCCGCGGACCTGATCAGCCTCACCGACCCGCTGGCCGACGTGGTGCGCAGAGTCGCCGAGCGCAAGGGCGGCGAGCCCGGCGACGTCACCGTGATCATGCTCGACCGCCCCCGCCACGAGGACGCGGTGGACGAACTGCGGGAGGTCGGCGCCAGCATCCGCTTCATCTCCGACGGCGACGTGGCCGCGGCGCTGCTCGCGGTCAGCCGGGACACCGGCATCGACCTGCTCTGGGGGATCGGGGGCACCCCGGAGGGTGTGCTCTCGGCCGCGGCGATCAAGTGTCTCGGGGGCCGGATCCTGGGGCGCCTCTGGCCGCGGGACGACGACGAGCGCCAGGCGGCGGTGGACGCCGGCTACGACATCGACCGCGTGCTCGACACGGACGACCTGGTCGGCGGCGACGACGTCTTCTTCGCGGCCACCGGGGTCACGGACGGAGACCTGCTCGACGGCGTCCGCTATCTCGACGACGGTCACGCCACCACCGACTCACTGGTGATGCGCTCCCGCTCGGGGACGATCCGCGAGGTCAAGGCCCGCCACGACCGCCCCAAGCTGCGCGAGGTGACCGGCGGCATCTACGGGTAGGAGACAGGGAAAGCGAGACAGCGGAAGAGACGCCGGGCGACAGGTAGCCGAGGTCAGCCCTCAGTCGGCAGCGCGCCGGTGTCGTCGCGCTCGTGCCGGAGCGAGTTGATCACGGCGCCGGCGAGCATCGCGAGGCTGATCGCGTAGAACCAGAGCAGCGCGACGAGGATGAAGCCGATCGTCCCCCCGATCCGGTTCAGGTCGGAGATGTTGGAGAGGTAGAGCGGGAAGACGTAGTTGCCGATCGAGATCACGCCGGCGAAGAAGAGCGCGCCCGGCCAGACCGAGCTCCACGGCAGGTGTCCCTTCGGCACCGCCCAGTAGATCGAGCTGACGATCGCGAAGGTGACCACGAAGCCGCCGACGATCAGCACGATCGTCCGGGTGGGCCCGATGTCGGAGAGGCCCAGCGGCAGGTCCTCGGCGCTGGAGACGGCGAAGCCCTCGATCGTGGGAATGATCACGCTCGCCGCCAGCAGCAGGGTGAGGCCCACCAACATCACGAAGGAGAAGCGCTTCTGCTCGACCCAGCCGCGGCACTGGACGTGGTAGATGCGGCAGAAGGCGGTGTCCATCGCCCCCCAGAACGAGGCGCCGATCCAGAGCCCGCCGATCGCCGCCGCGACGCCGATCGTCGTCGAGCTGTCCCGCACCCGGTGGATCGCGTTCTCGAGCGCCCCCTGCTCGATGTTGGGGAAGAGGCGCTGGATGTCGATGATCACGCTCTCCTCGATCTCCGGGCTGTTTACGAGCTGGCCGAAGACGAACAGCACCAGGAGCGCGAACGGGAAGACCGCCAGCATCAGGTTGTAGGCCACCATCCCCGCCAGGCCGGTGATGTTCTCCTTGTAGGCGCGGTTCCAGAAGGCGATCGCCCAGGAATGGCGCCAGGGCCAGCGGAGGCGCGGCTCGGGCTGCCGGCTGAAAGGCCGCACCCTCATCCGTAACCGGCGCCCGCCGCGGTGTACGTACCCGGGCCGGCGGAACTTTCGCGCCGGCTGCATGTTGGTGGGAGGGCGCTCCGATAGTGCGAGGGCCCTCCGCCAGGAGCGACCCGTTTCAGGTATGAGGAACACCCCGCTTTGCGGCGAAGCCGTCCCCCCAGGACGGGTCCCGCGTTGACTTCAGAAAATATAGTGGCTACGATTCGAACGAACGTTTGAAGGTCGAAAGGGGAAGCGAATCCCCGAAGCGGCGGCTCCAGCGCGGATGCGGGAAGGCCTCCCGGTCCGCGTTTTCGTCGCCTTGAGGGGCTCAAAGTAAAGGTTTCACGGAAGCGACCGAGACTGATTCAGGCCCACGAAGTGGGTAGGAGTGCAGAAGGGCAGCCAGGTAAGCAGACCAGACCGAGGAAGGAAGAGCCAGGCGGATGCTAGTAGCGGAAATTCAGGAGCTTGAGGAAGTAAAGACGCTGGTCAACAAGGGCCAACAGTTCGGCGTGCTCACCTACGGCGACGTCGCCGCGGCTGTTTCCGAGGTCGAGCTGGACGAGTCGGACGTCGAGGACCTCTACGGGCACCTCGAGCGCAACGGGATCGAGCTCGTCGAGGACGTCGATCCCGCCCAGAAGCAGGCCGAGGCGGTCGCCGCCGAGGCCGGCAAGGGCCGCGGTCGCCGCGCCAAGAAGCAGGCGCTCGACCTGAAGCCCGACATGACCACCGATTCCCTGCAGCTCTTCCTCAAGGACATCGGCAAGGTGAGGCTGCTGACCGCGGCCGAGGAGGTCGAGCTCGCCAAGCGGATCGAGCGCGGCGACCTCGACGCCAAGCAGAAGATGGTCGAGTCGAACCTGCGGCTGGTCGTCTCGATCGCCAAGAACTACCGCAACCAGGGGCTGCCCTTCCTCGACCTGATCCAGGAGGGCACGCTGGGCCTGGTCCGCGCCGCGGAGA
>JBOGZI010000038.1:0-6534 GCA_050697275.1 Solirubrobacterales bacterium
GTGCTGCTCGGCGGCGGGCCGGCGGGGGTCGGCGGCCCCGCCCGGCGGGGCGGGTCGCTGCCGCCCGGGGGCGCCGTTCCCGGCCGGGGTGCTCCCGCCCGGCTGCTCCTGCCCGAGGGTGTCCCAGAGCAGACCGGCCGCGATCTGGATCGCGCTGACGCCGTCGGCCATGGCATGGTGGATGCGGCCGACCAGCCCCGTGCGCTCGCCGGTGAGCGCGACCAGGTCCAGCCGCCACAGCGGGCGCGAATGATCGAGGCGCTCGGCGAGGATCTCCCCGGCGAGGCGGCGGAATCCCTCCTCGTCGAGGGTCTCGGCGGGACGGGGCTCGGCGACGTGCCAGTCGAGGTCGACCTGGTCCGCCGGCACCCAGAGCGGCCCGCCGTCGGACGGCACCTCGACCCGCTGGCGCAGCCGGGGAAGGCCCCGAAGCCGCTCCGAGACGCGGTCCCGCAGCCGCGAGGCGGACAGCGCGCCGGAGGCATCCGGCTCCAGCACGAGCAGCTTTCCGGTGTGGCCCTTGATCGCATCGGATTCGAGGCCGAGGATCTGCGCGTCGTCGAAGCTGAGCGGTTCGCCGGCGACGTCAGCGGTCATGTCCCAATGATGACGCGCCCGTTTTCCCGCATGGGTCCCGGGTAACCCGAGGGGGAGACCGACAAGGAGAGATCAGACATGGGTGAGAACATCGATGAGGCGAAGGGCCGCACCAAGCAGGCGGCCGGCGACCTCGCGGACGACGAGGAGCTGAAGCGCGAGGGTCGCGTCGATCGGGCCGTCTCCGACGTGAAGGAGAAGGTCGACGAGGTGGCCGACAAGGTCAAGGACCGGATCGGCCGACGCGACCGCGACCCGGACGAGCGCTCCTGACCCTCGAGCGGGCCCGAACCGAAAGGGCCGGGGCGTGCGCCCCGGCCCTTTCGTTCACGCGTTCGCTGGGGCGAGCGGCTACTCGACGTAGCCCTCCTCCCGCAGGTACTGGGTCGCGACCGCGGCCGGCTGCTCGCGGTCGATGTCGACCCGGGCGTTCAGCTCCTGCACCACCTCGAGACTGAGGCCCTGCTGCACCTGCTCGATCGTCTCCTGGAAATCAGGGCCGGCCTCGTCGACCGTCTGCTGGCGGGCGACGAAGATCGGGTTCCCGGCTGGGAAGACACCCTGATCGTCATCGAGGATCGTGTACTTGTCGGAGGTGGACAGCTGGGGATCTGTCGTGAACAGAATCGACAGGTCCGCCTGACCGTCGTCGAGGACGGGGTAGCGGAGCTCGATGTCGACCGGCTTGAACTGGGCGAACTCCAGCCCGTAGCCCTCCCGCAGGCCGACCAGGCAGTCCACCCGCTGACGGCACTCGGGCGAGCCGTACAGGGTCAGGTCCTGTGAGGCGCCCTCGAGGTCGGAGACCTTCTCGACCCCGAGCTCGTCGGCGCGCTCGGTCAGCAGCCCGACCGCGTTGGCGCTGTTGAAGGGCGCCGGCTCGAACGCGACCAGTCCCCTCTGCTCGAACCGGGCCTGCGACTGGTCGGTTGCCTCGGCCGGGTCGTTGGGGACCTCCTCGGGCGCCAGATTGAAGAAGGACGTCAGCGCCGTCGAGGTGTACTCGGGATAGCCGTCGATCTCGCCCGACTCGAGAGCCTGCAGGGCGACCTGCTCGGAGCCCAGGTTGAGGTCGGTCTGGACCGTGTACCCGGCCGCCTCCAAGCCCTGGGCGTAGATCTCACCGAGGATGAGCTGTTCCGTGAAATTCTTCGAACCGACCGTGACCTCCACCCCGGAGTTGTCGGGGTTGGACTCGATCAGCTCGCCGGCTGCCTCACCGCCTCCGTCTCCGTCGTCGTCATCGTCGCCGCAGGCGGCGACGCCGAGCCCGAGGACGACTGCGGCAAGCAGGGCGAAGAGCGCTCGCCAGCGGGAATCGCTGCTCAGCATGTGGGCCTCCTCTCATCCTGGAACGCCCCACCATGCGGGGCTGGACGGCCGGATCCTATGCGGCCGAAGGCTGGCGCGCCAGCTTCAGGCCCTGCGGGGTGAGCAGCCGTTGCACGCCCGCGAGGCCGAGCTCGATCGTGATCGCGAGCAGGGCGATCAGGATCGCGCCGGCGAGCACCCCCTCGTCGCCGTAGACGTTCCGGGAGATGATGAAGTCTCCCAGCGTGACGACGCCGGCCAGGGGGGCGATGGTCGCGGTGGCGACGATGTTGATCGCCCCCGTGCGGACGCCGCTCATGATCGTCGGCACCGCGAGCGGAAGCTCGACGCTGCGCATCACGCGGAACTCGCTCATCCCCATGCCCCGGGCGGCCTCGACCGCATCGCGGTCGACCTGGCGGATGCCGACGTAGGCGTTGGTGAGGATGGGGGGGATCCCGAGCACCATCAGCGCGATCGTCAACGGGATGAACCCCACCGCGATGAAGGCGACCAGGATCGCGATCAGTGCCAGCTCCGGGATCGCGCGCCAGGAGTTGCCGACCGTGATCGCGAACGCCTCGCCCCGGCCGTAGTGGCCGAGCATCACGCCGATCGGCAGCGCGATCAGCAGGGCGGCGCCGAGAGCGGCGAAGGTGAGCTCGAGGTGCGTCCCGGTGAGCTCGAGTACCTGATCGAGGCCGCCGACCTTCTCGGTCTGGAACCGGGTCTCCTGCGGGGTGAAGATGAAATCGATCGCGTTGGCGAACGGATCGAGGAAGGCTCCCGGGAGCGGCATCAGGTCGCCGTCCTGCGAAAGAGATCGATGAACCGGGAGCCCCGCTCCGTGCGCTCGCCGGCGGGCGCCGCCGTCCAGGGAGTGAGGAGGCGCTGCATCAGGACCAGCAGCAGGTCGAAGAGGACGGCCATGCCCACCGCCAGGAAGCTGGCGATCAAGAGCCCGGTCTTGAAGTCGATGCTGTTGTAGATCTCGACGCCGAGGCCGCCGCCTCCCGCGAAGACCGCCAGGGTGGCGATCGCCACCGTGGAGACGGTCGCGATCCGCAGCCCGGCGACGAT
Source organism: Solirubrobacterales bacterium (assembly GCA_050697275.1). Lineage (GTDB taxonomy): Bacteria > Actinomycetota > Thermoleophilia > Solirubrobacterales > 70-9 > JBOGZI01. The sequence continues at coordinate 2,989 of JBOGZI010000038.1, forward strand.
CTCGGGCACCGAAAGCGGCAGCTCCACCCGCCAGAGCAGCTGACGCTCGGTCATGCCCATGCCCCGGCCCGCGTCCTTGGCCTCGCCCGGAACGTTGTTGAGGCCGGCGACGACGTTGCGGTAGATGATCTGGAGCGTGTAGGCGGTGAGCGCGATGATCGCCGTGTCGCGGCCTCGGCCGGTGACCGGCAGCAGCAGGAAGAAGAAGGCGAGGGAGGGGATCGTGTAGAGGATTCCGGTGGCCCCGGTGAACGGGGGGATCAGCCAGCGTTGCCGGTGGGAGAGCAGGGCCAGGGCGAAGGCGAGCACGAACCCGGCGATGACGGAAACGCCGACCAGGAGCAGGTGCTCGAGGGTCGGCGTCACGTAGCGGTCGAGGTTGTCGATCGCCCAGTCGAAGCAGAAGGTGCCGTCCTCCTGCACGCAGTTCGTGTCGGATCGATCGCGGATCTCGACCTGGGCGAGCTCGGGGGCGAGGCTCGCGGAGGCGCTAGCCATCGGCGAGGGGCCTTTCCGCGGCGGGGTGCTCCTCGACCTTCGCCTGCGGCGAGGTCAGGAAGTCCGAGATGATCTCGACCGAGAGCACGCCCGCGATCCGGCCGGCGGCATCGACCACCGGCGCGTACTGCGTCTCGCTCTGCAGCAGGTCCGCGAGCGCATCCCGCATCACGTCGTCCAGCTCGAGGATCGGCTCCGGGGCGGTGTCCGGCCCGGCGGGGACGGTCTCCTCCGCGAGGTCTCTCTCCGACAGCCAGCCGCGTGGCCGGCGCTCGGAGTCGATCAGCAGTGGGTGCGGGACCTCGGCACCGTCCAGCTTCGCCCGGACCTCGGCCGTGGCCTGTCCGACGAAGGTCAGCGGGGCCATCCAGAGGTCGATGTCCCTGACCCTCATCAGCGAGAGCCGCTTCAGCGCGCGATCGGCCCCGACGAAGTCCTCGACGAAGTCGTCGGCCGGCGCCATCAGCAGCTCGGCGGGGGTGGCGTACTGCGCGAGCCGGCCGCCCTGCTTCAGGATCGCAATCCGGTCGCCCATCTTGATCGCCTCGTCGATGTCGTGGGTGACGAAGAGGACGGTCTTGCGCAGCTCGGCCTGGAGCCGCAGGAACTCGTTCTGAAGGCGCTCGCGGTTGATCGGGTCGATCGCGCCGAAGGGCTCGTCCATCAGCATCAGGGGCGGATCGGCGGCGAGGGCGCGAGCCACGCCGACCCGCTGCTGCTGGCCGCCCGAGAGCTGCGCCGGATAGCGAGCGCGCATCGCCGGCTCCAGCCCGATCAGCTCGAGCAGCTCGGCGACCCGTCGATCGACGCGATCCTGGCTCCAGCCGATCAGCCCGGGGACGGTGGCGATGTTGGCCGCGATCGTGCGATGGGGGAAGAGCCCGATCTGCTGGATCACGTAGCCGGTCTCCCGCCGGAGCTGCGCCGGCTCGCGGTCGCGAACCGAGGTCCCGCCCACCAGGATGTCGCCCTCGGTGATCTCGACGGTGCGGTTGACCATCCTCATCGCCGTCGTCTTGCCGCATCCGGAGGGGCCGACCAGTACGCAGATCTCGCCCGCCGGGACCTCCAGGGAGAGGTCGCGGATCGCCGGCTCGGACTGTCCCGCGTAGCGCTTGGTGACCCCGCGGTAGGCGACCGATGCCGCCTCGCGCCTCTCGCTGCTACGGGTCGGGTCTCCCGCCACTCGGGGGCGATCCTAGTGGCCCCGCGTGGCGAGCTCCAGCGCCCCGAAGACGTTGCCCTCACTGTCCCTGAAGTAGGAGACCTTGCCGACGCCGGGGATCTCCTGGCGGGGCACCACCTGCTGGCCGCCAGCATCGGGCACGGCCCGCTCGGTCTCCTCGATCGAGTCGACCTGGATCGTGCAGACGAAGGCGCCCACGTCCTGCTCCTCGCTCGGTTCCGAGCCCATCCGGCGCATGATCGCCCCGTTGATCCCCGGCTCCTCGTCCGGCCCGCTGGTGACCAGCCAGTAGTCGACCGGCCCGCCGAGTTCCTTGATCTCCCATCCGAACAGGCCCTCGTAGAACTTGACGGCCCGTTCGGGGTCGGTGGCGTGGATCTCGAAGTGGATCACCCGGCCCATCGGCGCGAGTCTAGGAGGTGGGCTTCCAGGTGGCGGGGCCGGTGGGATCTCCCTCTCCGCGGAGCTCGATCAAGGCGAGCGCGACCAGCACCGTGACCAGTCCCTGCCACGGCTCGAGCACCGCGTCCACCGCCATCTCCGCCACCACGTCCGCGACGATGGTGTGCATCAGATATCCGAGGCCCTCGGAGGCCAGCTCGGTGCCGAGCACCGCGACGAGGCCGATCGCGAACACCCGCCAGAAGCTGCCACGCACCAGCTCGGCGCTGCGGCGGAAGGCGTCGCGCACCCCGCGCCCCTCGAGCTTGATCACCGCGGGCGCGATGAAGAAGTAGGTGAGGAAGACGACTCCGGGAACGATCAGCAGCGCGAGGCCGATCGCGGCTCCCAGGACGAGGAGCAGATCCGAGGCGACCAACCGCCGGTAGGGGATCGCGCGCGCGAGCGCGCCGGCCCGCGGCAGCCGCCGGCCGGCCCTCCACTCGAGCACGGCCGCCGCGACCACGCCAGCGTAGAACGCCTCCCCGAGCAGGCTGACGACGGCGCTGATGGGGAGCAGCGCCAGCTTGGCGACGTCGGCGAACCCATCGACCCGCTCGACCTCCAGCGGCCCGATGGTGACCTCCGCCAGGGTCTGCGGGAGCAGCACCACGACCGCGATCGGCACCAGCAGCCTCCAGTGCCTGCGATATACGCGAAGGACGTCGGCCACCACCCGCGCGACGTCGAGCCGCTCGGTCGCCCCGCGCCCCGCCCCGCCCACTAGGCCTCCAGCAGGTGCGGCAGGGGGTTGGTGGGGAGGTGGATCCAGCCCTCCCGGACGGCCCGGTCCGCCTGCTCGCCCGGCTCCGGCGGCTCCGTCAGCCCAAGGCCGGCCGCGCGCGCGACCAACGAGGCGACCAGCGCGTCGAAGCAGTTGTGGTCGGTGGTGGCGAACCGCCGCTGCTGCTCGGGGAGGTCGAGGCCGCCGAGCTCGCCCTCGAGCCGCTCGAGCAGCTGCGGCAGCCGCCCCTCCGAGGCCCCCCGGGCCTTGTAGCCGACCGCGCTGATTCCCCAGGAGGAGAGGGCGGGGGCCGGATAGGTCTCGACGACCTTGCCGGATCCGGCTCGGTCGACCGGCTCGCCGCGGGCGGCCAGCCGGTCGAGCAGGTAGGCGCAGCGCATCGCGACCACCCCGATCAGGTCGGTCGAGACGCTCAGCGGGCGGCGCGTCCCGCGCTCGATCAGGTTGCGATCGGTGAGCCGGAAGCTGAGCCGGAATCGGTAGATGTCCTGGTCCTCGGCGTTCCCCGGCCAGCCGGCGTGCTCGCGGTGGGCGGTGACCGCCTCGACGAAGTCGTCGGGCCAGCCGAACGGGGCATCGATCGCGACCTTCTCGGCATCCCCGATCAGCTCGAGCAGCTCGCCGTCGTCGAGGCCGGAGCGAAGCTCCGAGACCGCGCCTCGGCCCACGCCCCAGT
>JBOGZI010000039.1:0-3457 GCA_050697275.1 Solirubrobacterales bacterium
CCACTTCTTCAAGCGCGACCACGTGCCGGAGGCGCACCTGGTGAAGCTGGGGACGATGGGCGAGTACGGAACGCCCAACATCGACATCGAGGAGGGCTACATCGAGATCGAGCACAAGGGCCGAAAGGACGTGCTCCCCTTCCCGAAGCTGCCGCACTCCTTCTACCACCTCTCCAAGGTCCACGACTCGCACAACATCCACTTCGCCTGCCGAATCTGGGGGCTCCGCTCGACCGACCTCAACCAGGGCGTCGTCTACGGGATCGAGACCGACGAGACCGCCCAGGACGAGCGGCTCTGCACCCGCTTCGACTACGACGAGCTGTTCGGCACCGTGCTCAACCGCTTCTGCCTGCAGGCGGTGATCGGGCACCCGCTGACCGTCTACGGCAAAGGGGGCCAGACCCGCGGCTTCCTCAACGTCCGCGACACCCTCCAGTGCGTGGAGCTGGCGGTGGACAATCCCGCGGAGGCCGGGGAGTACCGGGTCTTCAACCAGTTCACCGAGCAGTTCTCGGTCGGCCAGCTCGCCGAGCTGGTCCGGGAGGCCGGCGGGCACCTCGGCTACGAGGTCCAGATCGAGCACGTCGAGAACCCGCGGGTGGAGGCGGAGGAGCACTACTACAACGCCACCCACACCAAGCTGCTCGACCTCGGCCTCGAGCCGACCCTGCTCGGCGAGGAGCTGGTCGAGTCGATGCTGCACGCGATCGAGCGCCACAAGGATCGCGTGATCGCCTCGGCGATCGACCCACACGTGCGCTGGAAGCCACAGCCCACGCCCGAGCTCGCCGGCTAGGTACCATCGCCGCATGCGTGCGGCTGACGCATTGATGGAGGCCCTCAAGGCCGAGGGCGTCGAGCACATCTTCGGGATCCCCGGCGGCGCGAACCTGCCGACCTACGACGCGATCTACGACGCCGACCTGACCCACATCCAGGCTCGGCACGAGCAGGGCGCCGGGCACATGGCCGAGGGCTACGCGAAGGCCTCGGGCAGGGTCGGGGTGGCGATGGCCACCTCGGGGCCGGGGGCGACCAATCTGGTCACCGCGATCGCCGACGCGATCATGGACTCGGTGCCGACCGTCTTCATCACCGGCCAGGTCCGCACCGAGCTGATCGGCACCGACGGCTTCCAGGAGGCCGACGTCACCGGGATCACCCTGCCCGTGGTGAAGCACTCGATGATGGTCACCGACCCGCGACACATCCCCGAGTACCTGCACCAGGCCTTCCACATCGCCTCCACGGGGCGGCCCGGGCCGGTCCTGGTCGACGTTCCGCAGGACCTCTCCCGCGCCGACATCGACTACGAGCCCAGCACCGAGCCGGTCGAGCTGTCCGGCTACAAGCCCTCCACGGAGGGCAACATCAAGCAGATCCGGATCGCCGCCAAGGCGCTCGCCAACGCCCAGCGGCCCGTGATCTACGCCGGCGGCGGAGTGATCAACGCCAACGCCGCCGACGAGCTGCGCGAGTTCTGCCTCTCCGACAACTTCCCGGTCACCTGCACGGTGATGGGGCTGGGCGGCTTCCCCGCGCCGCACGAGCAGTGGCTGGGGATGCTCGGCATGCACGGCACCCGCACCGCCAACTACGCGATGGACAACGCCGACCTGATCTTCGCCGTCGGGGCCCGGTTCGACGACCGGATCACCGGCAAGCTCTCAGAGTTCGCCCCGCGCGCCAAGTTCATCCACCTCGACGTCGACCCGGCAGAGATCTCCAAGAACGTCCCGGCCCACATCCCGATCGTCGGCGATGCCAAGCAGGTGCTGCCGAAGCTGACCAAGGAGTACCGGGCGCTGAAGGCCGAAAGCTCACGCCTGGAGGCCTGGTGGAACCAGCTTCACGACTGGCAGCGCGAGTACCCGCTCGACTACGAGCGCTCCGAGACCGGGGTGATCAAGCCGCAGGCGATGGTCGAGGCGATGTACAAGGCGACGGAGGGGGACGCGATCATCACCTCCGACGTCGGCCAGCACCAGATGTGGTGCGCGCAGTACTACCACTTCGACAAGCCGCGCCGGTGGATCAACTCCGGCGGCCTGGGGACGATGGGCTTCGGCCTCCCGAGCGCGATCGGCGCCCAGGTGGCCTGCCCCGAGGAGACCGTGATCTGCCTCGCGGGCGACGGCAGCCTGATCATGACCTGCCAGGAGCTGGCCACGGCGGTCCGCCACGAGATCCCGGTCAAGGTCTTCCTGATGAACAACGGCTATTTCGGCATGGTCCGCCAGTGGCAGGAGCTCTTCTGGGACGGCCGCTACTCCGCGGTGGAGCTGGGGCCCAGCCCCGACTGGGTGAAGCTCGCCGAGGCCTTCGGCGCCGCGGGCATCCGGGTCGAGGACCAGGGCGAGGTGGAGGGCGCGATGCGCGACGCCCTCGCCACCGAGGGGCCGGTGCTGCTCGACGTCCGCGTCGACCAGAAGGAGAACTGCTACCCGATGATCCCGGCCGGGGCCGCGGCCCGGGACATGGTCGGCGGGCCCGCACCAGACGCCGACTCCTCCGCTTCGCGTCCGGGGTCGGCTTAGGAGTTAGACGTGATGGAAGCCGGCACGCCAGATCTGATCAAGCTCGAGGACCTCGACGCCGCCGCCGGCCGGCTCACCGGCCGCAAGCACGTCCTCTCGATCACCACCGAGAACAAGCCGGGCGTCCTCGCCCGCATCGCCGGCCTCTTCTCCCGGCGCGGCTTCAACATCGACACGCTCGCCGTCGGGCCGACCGAGGATCCCGACATCTCCCGGTTCACCCTGACCGTGGACGGCGCGGTCCACCCGATCGATCAGGTCACCAAGCAGCTCCACAAGCTGGTCAACGTGATCAAGATCCGGGACATGGAGCCGGGCGAGACGATCGCCCGGGAGATGGCCCTGTTCAAGGTCTCCGCCCCGATCGAGAGCCGCGGCGAGATCATGCAGTTCGCCGAGATCTTCCGCGCCAAGATCGTCGACGTCTCACGCCGCTCGCTGACGATCGAGGTGACGGGCAGCTCCGACAAGATCGAGGCCTTCGAGCGGATGATCCGGCCCCACGGCCTGATCGAGATGGTCCGCACCGGCGAGATCGCTATCCAGCGCGCCAAGTCGGAGTCCTAGCGCCCGCCTGATGGGCGTGGCGGTCGATACCGAGCCGCTCCTCTCGAGCCTGGAGGGCGTCGTGGAGGAGGCCGCGGGGCGACCGGGGCGCACCCTCGCCACCGCCACGGTCGCCGTCGACCCCGAGATCGACCCGAGCGCGCTCGGCTTCGGCTCGCGCCGCGCCCGCGAGCGCTGGTTCTGCTGGGAGCAGCCCGACCGCGACGGCTTCGCGCTCGCCGGGCTCGGGACGGCTCACGAGGCGGTTTCGCGCGGCCCGGGTCGCTTCGAGGATCTAACCCGCGAGTGCGCCGAGCTCTGCCGCGACCGGCTCGCCGACGAACCCGCCGACCTGCCCGCCGGCGCGGGGC
>JBOGZI010000040.1:0-9313 GCA_050697275.1 Solirubrobacterales bacterium
CCCCCGCCGGGGATCCGGCGATTCCCGCCCGGGAGGCGGGAGTTCCCGCCGGATGGAAGGCGGCGACCGCGACGGCGAGCGGGAGAGCGAGCCGGGGGCGGTGGGTCCGGCGCCCGTCTACGCGCCCGCGCCGCCGACGCCCTCGCCCCGCGGCGAGTTCCGCTTCGAGCGCTAACGGCCACAAGGCCGCTGCACTTCGGAGCGGAGGCGAAGCCGTAGCGACTTGTGCGGGGGGGCCGCACCTGGCCGCGACCCGATGGCGAGGCCGTGGATCGCGACCCCCGGCGCGTCAGGACGAAGCCGTCTCCACGCCGCCCTCGTGCTTCGCCCGGATGTCAGCTAGCTGTTCGTCGACCCAGTCGCCGGGGTCGCGCGAGGAGATGATCTGCTTGAGGCGCTCGGCGCGGAGGCGCCGCTCCTCCGGCTCCATGGTGAGGGCGCGGTAGATCGTGTCGGCCTGCTCCTGGATGTCGAAGGGGTTGACCGAGAGTGTGCAGTCGCCGAGCTCCTCGTGAGCCCCGGTGTTCTCGGAGAGCATCACGACGCCGTTGCGGGTGTTCACCGCCGGCGCCTCCTTGGCGACCAGGTTCATCCCGTCGAACAGCGAGTTGACGATCAGCAGGTCGAAGTGCTTGTAGCGGGCGACCGCCTCCGGGAGGTTCTCGTAGATCCGCAGGTCGATCGGCATCCAGTCGGTTGTGCCGTGGCGGTGGTTGACGACCGCGACCAGCGCCTCGATCCGCTCCAGGTACTCCGCGTACTCCGGCACGTCCTGACGCGAGGGCTGCAGGTGCGCGATGAAGGTGACCTTCTCGCGGAACTCGGGGTGCTGCTCGAGGAAGACGTCGAAGGCCGAGAAGCCGCGCAGCACGTTCTTGGAGAGGTCGGCCCGGTCCACCCGGAGGATCAGGTGGTCGCGGCGGCGGCGAAGCAGCTCGGTCTCGTAGCCGGCCACCTCCTCGGACTCGGCCGCGCGATAGAGACGGTCGGTGTCGATCGAGAGCGGATAGGCGCGCACCCAGGTCTCCCGGTCACCGTGGATGATGGCGCCGCGCTCGTAGTCGGTCTCCAGCTCCATCAGCTCCCGGCAGCACTGCAGGAAGTTGCGGCAGTAGGCGGAGGTGTGGAAGCCGATGATGTCGTTGGCGAGCATGCTCAGGAAGATCTCCTCGCGCCAGCGGTTGGGGAGGATCCGCCAGGCGTCGGGCTGGGTCCAGGGGATGTGGACGAAGTAGTGCAGGAAGGCGTCGGGCCGCGTCTTTCGGATCAGGCCGGGGCAGGTGTAGAGGTGGTAGTCGTGGAGCATCACCACCGGCTCCTCCTGGCCCTCGATCGAGCGGACCACCGCCGCGGCGATGTCGGCGTTGACGACCTTGTAGCCGTCCTCCCACGCCTCCACTTCCGACCGCCTGATGTCGGGCGCGTTTGAGAGGTCCCAGAGGTAGTGCTGGATGAACCAGAGGATCGGGTTGGCGATCATGTTGTAGAAGCGGTCGTAGGCGGCCGGGTCGGAGGCGACCAGGCAGACCCGGTAGGAGACGCCGTCGAGCTCGATCGTCACCGGGCCCCCGTCCGACTCCGCCGCGACCGCCATGTCCTCGTCGGTCATCGCCGAGGCGATCCAGAGCGCCTCGCGATGGGCGACCAGCCCGCTGAGCGCGGTGACCAGGCCGCCTCCGCCCCGTTTCACGGTGCGATTCCCGGCCTCGTCCATCCCGAACTCGGCGGGGCCGCGGTTGGAGACGATGGTCAGGGGCCGCTGGTCGGGCACGCCCCGTTTGTATCAGGGGCCGCAAGGCCGCTGTACTTCGGAGCGCCGGGCGAAGCCCGGAGATATGCGAGGCGGCCGCACGCGGCTCCGCCCGATGGCGAAGCCGTCTGCCTACTCCTCCAGGGAGGTGAAGATGCGCATCCAGTCGAGCAGCAAGCGGGGCGTCAGGAAGTGCTCGCGGGTGCGCTCCTTGCCCGCGCGCCCGAGGCGCCTGCCCAGCTCAGGGTCCTTGAAGATCTCGATCGCGCGCTGCGCGGCCTCCTCGGGCGTGGAGACCAGGTAGCCGTCCTGGCCGTCGACGATCTGGAGGGGGATCCCGCCGACGTCTCCGGCCACCACCGGCCTGCCCTTCCAGAGCGCCTCTGTGACCGTCAGCCCGAAGCCCTCGCGGATCGACTTCTGCAGCACTACGTCGGACTGCGACTGGAAGGCGTTCACCTCGATCGCGCCGACGTTGTTGAGGTTGTTGAGGATCTTGATGTCGGGGTCGTCGGCGGCGTATTCGTAGGTGCGGTGGAAGAACTCCCAGCCCTCGGGATCGTCCGTCGCCATCGAGCCGACCAGGGCGAGCTGCACGTCGGGAAGCTCCTCGGTGAGGATCCGGTAGGCGTCGATCGCCCCGATCGGGTCCTTCCAGGGGTCGAAGCGAGAAACCTGGGCCATCAGCGGGCGGTCGACGTCGATCCCGAACTGGTTGCAGACGAAGGCGGCGTCGTCGGGGGAGAGCGCCATGTTCTTCGGCGAGAGCGGGTCGATCGCGGGGGGGACGATGTGCACTCCGCCCTGTCCGTCCAGCCCGTTCGGCACGTACTGCTCCATGTGCCAGACGGTGGCGTCGTAGTCCGAGATCAGCGGCCGCAGCCGCTCGATCGGATCGGGGTTGGGCTCGGAGAGGTCGATGTGACAGCGCCACACCCAGCGCTTCCCGTGATCCTCGGCCGCGCGGCGCATCGCCACCGGCTGCGGGTCGTGGACGATGATCACGTCCCACTCGCCGTCGAGGCTGCGGGCGTTCATCTCGTTGTAGTGCTCGAACAGCTCCCACTCGCTCGGCGTCAGCGTGTTCGGGTCGCCCTGCAGCGAGTTGTGGAGGAGCTTGGTCGCGTTGAAGAACTCCTCACGACCCATGATCACCTGCCAGTGGCAGTCGAGCCCCACGTCCCGCATCAGCGGCACCAGCGCGTAGAGGATCTCCGAGACGCCGCCGCCGAAGGAGGTGGCGCTGACGTGCAGGACCCGCTGGCCCTCCAGCCCGGCGGCGAGCTGGCGGATCTCATCGACGACGCCGCGCCCCGCGAGGTGCGTGTAGTCGGCGAGCGACTTCGACCCCAGCGCTACCTCCTGGAGCACGGTCCCCCCATGAGTGCTCGTGCGTTCAAGCGGCGAAACCTACCGTCAGAGCGCCGGCGGCGACCCGGCGGCCCGCAGCCGCTCGATCCCGGCGTCGATCGAGGCGCAGATCGCGCCGTGCAACTCGGCGTTCGCCGCGGCCACGCAGGAGATCTGGAACTCGTGACTCGAGCCCAGCAGGGGCCGGGGGGCGAGCGTCTCCCCGTAGGCGTCGGTGACCACGGCGCCGGCCTCCTCGAGGCAGAGCGCCGCGGCGGCCAGGTCGTAGGGGGAGTTGTTGAGGACGGCGCCCCGGCCGATCCGCTCGAACTCCTCGAGCATCCCCGGCACGTCGTCGACGATCCTCGGCCCCGGCTCGATGTAGGCGTCGAGCTGGCCGGTGGCGATTCGGGTCATGTCGAAGGTCGCCGAGCCGAGGTCGAAGCTGGCCCCGCCCACCGAGGAGGCGTCGACCAGCTCCGCCAGGACCTCCATCAGCGCCCGCACCGGCCGGCCGCGCAGCCCGTAGGTCCAGAGCATGCGCTCGATCTCGGCGTTGCCCGAGAGGCTCGGGGCGGGCTCCAGGCCGCCGCCTCGCTCGGCGACGAAGAGCGCGCCGCTCTTCAGCTCGAGGATGCAGCCGATCCGCACGTCGCCCATGGTCGGCTCCGAGTCGAGCCGCGCCGCGGCGATCGAGACGCAGCAGGATTCGAGCCCCGCCAGCGCGGGGCGCGTCCCGTCGATTGGGTCGCAGATCAGCACCCACTCCGAGCCCCTCCCCGCCGGGGAGACCATGCCGCGGTCCTCCGAGTAGAAGGCCACCTCGGGGGCGCGGTCGGAGAGGAACCGCTCCATCCGGGCCTCCGCCCGTTCGTCGATCGCGAAGGTGACGTCGCCTCCCTCAGCCTCGCCGGCGTGGGCGCGCCCCGCGTGGGCGCCGAGCATCGGCAGCACCTCCTCGCGGAGAGTGGTGGCGAGGTCCACTACGAGAGTCTTGATCGGCTTCGCCATCAAACGCAGATCAAACGGGTGGCTCCTACGGAGCCCCCTCGCACCTCCGTGCGCCCTCGCATCTGCGGATCAACCTGGGCTGTTGACGCGCTCGGGCCGCGGCTTGAGGGTGACCTCGACCTCGTCCCGCTCGTCGCCCCGCAGGACCTCGAGCATCACCGCCTCACCGGGGCGGCGCCGCGCGACCAGCTCGGCCAGGTCGCTCGGGTCGACCAGCTTGTGGCCGTCGACAGCGACGATCACGTCGCCGCCCGTCTCGATCTGCGCGCCCTGGAAGCTCTGCTGGTCGCTCGAGCCCTCCAGCCCCGCCTCGTCGGCCGGACCGCCGGGGACGACCTCGGAGATCAGCGCCCCGGTGTCGGTGTCGAGACCCAGCTCCTCGGCGAGCTGAGGCCAGATTGGCTGGGTGGTGACCCCGAGGTAGCCGTATTCGACGTCGCCCTCCTCACGAAGCTGCTCCAGCGAATAGCGGATCGCGGTCGCCGGGATCGCGAACCCGACTCCCGAGTTGGTCCCCGAGGCGCTCTCGATCTGCTGGTTGATCCCGATCACATTTCCCGACCCGTCGATCAGCGGGCCGCCCGAGTTGCCCGGGTTGATCGAGGCGTCCGTCTGGATCGCGTTGTCCACCGAGAACTGGGTGAGCGACTGGATCGTTCGATCCGTCGCCGAGATGATCCCCAGGGAGAGCGACTGCTCCTCGCCGAAGGGACTTCCGATCGCGGCGACCGGCTCGCCGACGGAGTACTCCTCGCGGTCGGAGAGCTCGAGTGGCTTCAGTTCCAGCCGCTCCGGGTCGACCTCGATCAGCGCCAGGTCGGCGTCCGGGTCGAACCCGACGATCTCGGCCGAGAGCCGGTTGCGGTCACCGAACTCGACGAAGACCTGGTTGGCGGGCCTCGGCTGACCGCCGCCGTTGCCGGCCCCGCCGCTGGTCACCACGTGGGCGTTGGTGAGGATCTCGCCCTCCGTCGAGATCGCGAACCCCGATCCTTGCCCGGCCCCGCCCCCGATCGGATCGGCGCTCTCGCCGAAGATCGAGAGGACCGTGACCACCGCCGGGGCGGCCTTCTCGTAGATGCCGGCCGCGTCGAACTCGCCACCGTCGGCGGCCTGCACGACCACCTCGGTCTGCGTTTCCCCCACCCCGCCGCTCGGCGACTCGTCGCCGTCGTCGCCACCGCAGCCGGAGAGGCCCGCCGGGATCAGCGCGATCGCGCCGATCGCGGCGAGGGTCGCCCAGGGGCGGCGCCGCCGCGGCCCCGGAGACGGGTGGGGCGTCCGGCCCCCGCCGCGGTGGCTCATACCGTGGCCTCGGCCGGCTCGCGCTCGCGCTCGGGTCGTTCCTCCAGCGGCAGTCGCAGCGTGAAGGCGGTGAAGCCGCGCTGCGAGACCACCGCGAGGGAGCCCCCCATGCGGCCGGCGAGCTCCTCGGCGATTGCGAGCCCCAGACCCGACCCGGTTGCGGCGTCCCCGGTATAGAAGCGGTCGAATACCCGGTCCAGCGCCCTGTGCTCGATCCCCCGGCCGTCGTCGCTCACGATCAGCTCGGCGTTGGCCGCGCCGCGGACCGCAGTAAGCGTCACGGTCGTGCCCTCGGGGGTGTGGGTGAGCGCATTGTCGAGCAGGATACGGATGATCTGAATAACCCGATTGGGGTCGGCGAGCGCGGTCACCTGGCCGCGGCCGCGCACGTGCAGCGACGAGCCGCGCCGCTCGGCGATCGGCCTGAACTCGCCGGCCACCAGGCGCGCCACCTCGCTCAGGTCCACCCGGTCGCGCGCGATCTCCATCACGTCGGCGTCCAAACGGGAGAGGTCGAGCAGGTCGGCCGTGAGCTTCTGCAGCCGCTCGATCTGGCTGCGCATCTCGCCCATGAAGGCCTGCCGCTCCGCGGCGCTCGGCTCCTCGGTCTCGAGCAGCTCGACGAAGCCGCCCAGCGAGAAGATCGGCGTGCGCAGCTCGTGCGAGGCGTTGGCGATGAAATCCTTGCGCGCGCTGTCGAGGCGCGCGAGGCGGCGCTGCATCTCGTTGAAGGAGCGCGCCAGCTGGCCGAGCTCGTCGGAGGACTCGATCGGGATCGACTGGCTGAAGTCGCCCCGCGCGACCTGCTCGGCGGCGCGGCGCAGGCGGCGCAGGCGCCGCGAGACCGCGCCCGCAGCCCAGAAGCCGACCAGCGAGGCGGCGGCGAGGGCGATCGCACCGGCGATCAGGATCTGCCGGCGAACGAGGGCGACGTCGTCATCGACCTCCGCCAGCGTGCCCGAGAGGACCGCGACCCAGCGCGGCTCGCCGTCCAGCTCGATCGGGACGGCCGAGGTGCCGACCCGGTGGCCGGCGATCGTCTCCACGCCCGAGGTGATCCGGTCCTCCTCGGCGGCGGCGTCGGCGCTCAGGTAGCTGCCCTGGATCGCGCTCGACTCTCCCTGCGAGTCGGCGATCACGAAGGCCGGCATCGGGTTGCCTTCCTCGTCGCGGACCGCGAGCAGCGTCACGCGGCTCTCGGCGCCCTGGGCGATCTGGCGGACCAGCTCCCCCACCTGCGCATCCGTCGCGCCGGCCTCCAGCGCCTCGGCCAGCCGCGGCTGCTGCTCCTCGGCGAGCTGCTCGAGCCGGCGCAGCTTCTCGGCGGTGAGGTTGGACTCAAGCTGCGGGACGACGTAGAGATAGACGAACCCGATAGACGCGGCCGTGATCGCGACGATCAGCAGAACGAGGCGGTTGCGGAGCGAGTTGAGATTCAATCGCGCTTCGCGTCCCGGAACCGGTAGCCGGCCCCTCGCACCGTGAACAGGTACTCGGGGCTCTTCGGATCGCTCTCGAGCTTCTCGCGCAGGTGGCGGATGTGGACGTCGATCGTGCGCGGATCGCGGTAGGTCGAGTCGCCCCAGACGTGCTCGAGCAGCATCTCGCGGCTGAACACCCGGCCGGGGGCGCTGGCGAGCGCGGCGAGGATCTCGAACTCGACGTAGGTGAGCCGCACCGGCTCGCCGCGGAGCATGGTGGTCCGCCGCTCGAAGTCGATCTCCAGCTCGCCGGCGCGGATCGGCTCGGTCTCCGGCGCGGCGGGCCCGCCCATGTTGCCCCGGCGCAGCGCCGCCTTGACACGGCTCCGGAACTCCCGAACCGAGAAGGGCTTGGTGATGTAGTCGTCCGCCCCCATCTCGAGCCCGACGATCTTGTCTATCTCGTCCCCCTTGGCGGTGAGCATGATGATCGGGACCTGGCTGCGGGTGCGAAGCCGCCTGCAGACCTCCACACCGTCGAGCTTGGGGAGCATCACGTCCAGTACGACCAGGTCGAAGCGCTCCTCAGTGAAGCGATCGAGGGCCTCCTGGCCGTCCATCGCCGCGATCACCTCATACCCTTCCTTGCGGAGTGGGTAGGTGAGAAGCGTCTGCACGGCCTGCTCGTCGTCTACGAGGAGGATCCGCGCCTGTCCTCGCGGCATGCTTTGAAGGTTAGAAGGCGCGAGGAGCCCCGATTGGACGCCCCTACCCGGATTTCTTCCAGCTCGTGATCGACCTACGGCTCTGGATAAGCGGACTGCTCGCGGTCCCGATCGTGACCTTGGTGGCGATGTTCTCGCTCGCCGAGGTTCCCCCTCCGCTGCAGCCGGAGCTGCCGCCCGACGCCTTCGACGGGGCCGCGGCTTCGACCCTCGCCAAGGAGCTCGCCAACTCGGCCCCCGAGCCGCGGCCGGGATCGGAGTCCGACGACGCGCTCGCCGAGCTGGTCTCGGCCCGGTTCGCCTCGATCCAGGGCGCCACCGTCGCCGAGCAGCGATTCGAAGGGTCCTACGGGGGCGAGGACGTCGAGCTCCGCAACCTGATCTCCATCCTGCCGGGCCAGTCCGAGCGCCAGATCGCCCTGATCGCTGCTCGGGACACGCCGACCGGGAGCGGCGCCGCGACCAGCGTCGCCTCGACCGCGGCGCTGCTTGAGGCGGCTGCGGGGTTCTCGGGATCCACCCACGAGAAGACCCTCGTCTTCGTCTCCACCGACGGGGACAGCATCGGCGCGCTCGGCGCGCGCCGCTTCATCGAGGACTACAGCGACGCGGATCTGCTCGAGGCCGCGATCGTGCTCAGCCGGCCCGCGGCGCCCGATCCCTCCCCGCCGCTGGTCATCCCCTGGTCCACCGGACCGGAGAGCAGCGCCAGCCAGCTCACCGAGACGGCGAGCAGCACCATCTCGCAGGAGACGGGCACGCCGGCCGGGGACGAGGGTCCGCTCGACGACCTGTTCAGGCTGGCGATCCCCTCCGCCCTCGGCGCTCAGGGGCCCCTGGTCGAATCCGGCCTCGACTCGGTCCGCGTCTCCTCCTCGGGTGAGCTTCCCCCGAGCGCCGAGAGGGACGAGCCCGACGACGTCGACCCGGAGACCCTGGCCAGCTTCGGCAGGGGGGCCCTCTCCCTGATGCTCGCCCTCGACGCCGCCCCGGGGGAGCCGGAGCACGGCCCGGGCGCTTACATCGGCCTCGCCGGGAACCTGCTGCCGGGCTGGACGATCACGATGCTGGCGCTGGCGCTGCTGCTGCCCGTGGCGGTCACCGCCGGAGCCGCGCTGGCCGCTTCGGCGCGCAGTCCGGGCGAGGCCGCCAGGGGGGTGCTCTGGACGGGGGTGCGGGTGCTCCCCTTCCTCGCCGCCCTGGCGGTGATCTACCTGTCCGTCCTGGTCGGGCTGCTCGCCAGCCCCGAGTTCCCCTTCGACCCGGCTCTCGAGCGGCTGGGAGTCGGCGGCACGATCGCGGTCGTCGCCGCGGTCCTCGGCTACGCCGCCGCCGCCTTCTTGCTCCGCCCCCTCGCTCCGCCCCCGCCCACAGCCGCCGCAACCGCGAGCTCGGCGGCGCTGCTGGTCGCCTCGCTCGCCGCCCTCGGCGTACTGACTGCCAATCCCTACCTTGCCCTGCTGGTCGCCGTGGGGCTGCAGCCGTGGCTGCTCGCGGCGGCCCGCGTGCTCCCCGGCCGGCGTGCGGCCGCCGGGCTGGTGATCGCGGGCCTGCTGCCCTTGCTGGCGGCGGTGGCCGACCTCGCCGGGCGCTTCGGGACGGGCCTCTCGGTGTGGAGCGATCTGCTCTTCATGTTCACCGGCGGCCAGATCGGCGGCTCGCTGGTCCTGCTCGGCTGCCTGCTCGCGGGCGCCGGGGTGGCGATCGTCGCGGTCGGCGGCCGGGGCCCGGCCCCGCAGGCGCCGCAACTC